>NZ_VPDM01000043.1:0-21129 GCF_013417645.1 Acinetobacter sp. YH12236 | reverse complement strand
CAAACGAACAAATAGAGCAGATAGAGTTTGCACTCAACCATCGTCCTAGAAAAACACTAGGTTGGTATACACCGAGTGAAGTTATGGCTGGTTTTTATACTGTTGCACTTGCCGCTTGAATCCGCCAATCAAAACAAACCTATCAGCAGCTTTATGCCTTACAACAGGTCACCGATCTCGCCAATAAAATCTCCCGGGAACGGGCACCTACCAACAAAGTAATGTCCAGCTCGGTTGAGGAATTTGCCAAACATCAGCAGGAGTTAAGCGATTACCGTCAGGAAGTCGATCAACAGATGCAAATTACGGCTCAGGCACTCGATCAGGTTGGTTTTAATCACCTAAGCCAGCAACTTTTATCTGAATTGAAACCAAGCTTGCAGAATGGACGTCAGCAGGTCGATCTCTATACTCAAATACCTCGCCCGGAACGTACTGCACAGGAAATGGATCAGGCTATTCTCGCCATGTTTACTGCCTGGGATAGCAGCCGTAAAATTCTGAAAGGAGTAGTGATTGCCTCTGCTACGCCATCTGCCCGTTTGGATAATTACATGAGTGAAATCCTATTTTTATCTGATCTCAGGGATCAATCGGGTCGGGTAGCGTCAAATGTTATGGCTCATGTGACATTTGGAACCCACATTCCAGAGCAAAACATTACCCGTTCCTTACAAGTCCAGCATCAGGTACGTTATCTCTGGGATATCATTGATACGCTACAGCCTGTTCAGGACAAAACTGATGAGTTTATTCGTTTACATCAGCGGGTCGGAACTGAATTTATCCAGCAAGGTTTACCGATTGTGGAGCGACTGATTGAAGATAGCCGCCAGCAGCGTCCTTATTATTTAACTGGAACCCAGCTGACTGAAGCTATTGTAGATAAATTTACAACAGTGATTGATTTGCAGAACTATTTACTGCAATACACCAAAGATGTGGCTATTAAGGAAATGCGCCATGGTCTGAATCATTTGATCTGGACAGTGGCCTTATCTGGAATTTCCCTGATTACGGCAATTTTGACCATGATTTTTGCGCGTAAACGCATCTTTATTCCTTTAATTCGCGCACGTAAAATTTTATTTGATTTGTCCACTGGGTCTGAACGGAAGCAAGCACCATCAAAACTAAAAACAGACCGGCCTACTGAATCCTTATTTACAGCAATTCAAAAACTGCAGCATACGCTGCAAGAGCGTGAAGCATTAGAATTTCGACTGAAAAATATTGCCCATTCCGATTCCCTGACTGGACTGGCTAACCGTTTTGCGCTCGATGAATATATCCGTTTTATGGAAACGCATCCGACCCAGTTTAAGCGAACCTGCCTGATGATTATTGATATTGATCACTTCAAACAGGTCAATGATCAATATGGGCATATTATTGGTGATCAGGTTATTCAGCTGGTTGCAGAACGCTTAAAAGCCAATGTTCGAGCTTCGGATCTGCTGGTTCGCTATGGCGGTGATGAGTTTCTGGTCCTGATTGAAAATATCGAGATGCAGCATGCTTTCATGCTGGCGAATAAAATCCGGACCGAAGTCGCTGAACATTCTATTCTGACCGCAGCTGATGAAGATATTCATGTATCGGTGAGTATTGGGGTAGCGATTGGTGCAGAGTCATGGATTGCTTTACTGGAACAGGCCGATGAGGCGTTATTTAAGGCCAAAGCCAAAGGACGTAATGTGGTGGCTGAGGTTTAAACCACTTAACTGAATTTTTTAAGCTAAACAGTCTGAAGAGTCATAATTTTATAATTTATATTGTTAAAAAATAAAGTAAATTTCATTGAAGTTTTTAAAAAATATAAAAATTTAGGGGATCTTAAAATGAGTAAAAATTGTATTTTCTGTCAAATGGTAAAAGGGGAATTGCCATGTCATTTAATCGATGAAAATGATGATTTTATGGCGTTTCTTACTATATTTCCCAATACATTGGGCGCAAGCGTAGTGATTCCAAAACAGCATTATTCCAGCTATGCCTTTGAACTGAGTGACCAGGTGCTGACAAATCTGGTTTTATATACCAAGCAGGTAGCCCTAAAATTGGATCGTTATTTTGATGACGTTGGCCGAACAGCAATGGTGTTCGAGGGATTTGGTGTCGATCATGTGCATGCCAAGCTATTTCCAATGCATCAGACTAAAAATACCCATGAAAAATGGCAGCCAATTAATTCTTCAGTCGATAAGTATTTTGATGCTTATGAGGGCTATATTTCATCGCATGATGCTCGAAGGGCGGATGATCAAGCGCTGGCACAATTGGCTGAAAATATTCGCTCAATCGCATAGTCAAAAATAAAAGCCCCCTCTTTTTAAAAGAGGGGCACTCTCTCCTTTTTCAAAGGAGGATTGGAGAGAATAAAATTACTTCAATAACGGCTTTAAGAATTTCCCTGTATGTGAAGCCTTAACTTTCACAACATCTTCCGGAGTACCTTCCGCGATAATCATACCGCCACCCGCACCACCTTCAGGCCCAAGGTCTACCACCCAGTCTGCAGTCTTGATCACATCCAAGTTATGTTCAATCACAACAATGGTATTCCCTTTATTGCGTAGCTCATGCAGGATGTCCAGCAGCTTGGCAATATCATGGAAATGCAGACCAGTGGTTGGCTCATCCAGGACATACAGGGTTTTACCGGTATCCCGTTTGGCCAGCTCACGTGCCAGTTTTACCCGTTGTGCTTCACCACCAGAAAGGGTCGTCGCTGACTGACCTAAACGGATATAGCCCAGACCAACCTGATGCAAGGTTTCCAGACGACGATGAATCACTGGAATCGCATCAAAGAAATGCATGGCATCTTCAACGGTCATCTGCAATACATCAGAAATATTCTTGCCTTTGTAGTTCACTTCCAGCGTTTCACGGTTATAACGCTTGCCATGACAGGCGTCACACGGCACATACATATCCGGCAGAAAGTGCATCGCTACCTTAATCATGCCATCACCTTCACAGGCCTCACAGCGTCCGCCTTTCACGTTAAACGAGAAACGGCCAGCGGTATAACCACGCGCTTTGGCTTCCGGAGTCTGTGAAAACAGTTCACGAATTGGAGTAAACAAACCGGTATAAGTTGCTGGGTTCGAACGTGGCGTACGGCCAATCGGGCTCTGGTCAATATCAACCACTTTATCCAGAAATTGCAGACCATCAATTGAGTCAAACTTCTCAGCAGTTAGCGTGGTTGCACCATTCAGCTGAGTCGCTGCTAGTGGCAACAGAGTCCGGTTAATCAACGTAGATTTACCAGAACCTGAAACACCGGTGACACAAGTCATGATTCCCAATGGAATGGTCAGATCGACTTTCTTCAGGTTATGCCCGGCAGCACCCATCAATTTGATCTGTTCTTCCGGTTTTGGTGGCTGAACCCGTTTTTTCGGCACTTCAATTTTCAGTTTGCCAGACAGATATTTACCGGTCAGGGAATCTTTATTTTTAGCGAGTTCCTGATAGGTTCCTTCTGCAATCACATGACCGCCATGCACACCGGCACCCGGACCAATATCAATAATATGGTCTGCAGCACGAATTGCATCTTCATCATGTTCGACCACTAAAACGGTATTACCGAGATCACGCAGACGAATCAGGGTTTGTAACAGGCGATCATTATCACGCTGATGCAGACCAATCGAAGGTTCATCCAGCACATACATCACACCCATGAGGCCAGCACCAATTTGTGAAGCCAGACGGATACGCTGTGCTTCACCACCAGACAAGGTTTCGGCAGAACGGGACAGACTCAAATAGTTCAGACCGACAGATACTAGGAAATGCAGGCGTTCACGGATTTCCTTGAAAATCTTGTCCGCAATTTCACCACGCGCACCTTCCAGATTAATGCCCTGATAATAGCTCTCGGCATCGCCAATCGACATGCGAGTAACGTCGGCAATGGTCTTGTCCAGAATTTTCACATTACGCGAGATTTCATTCAGACGTGAACCATCACAAGCATCACAAGCGGCATTGGATAGATACTGCGCCAGATCATCACGCACATAATTGCTTTCAGTTTCGCGGTAACGGCGTTCCAGATGCGGCAAGATACCTTCAAATGGCATCACCCGGTTATGACGACGACCACGTTCATCAATATAGCTCAGGTCAATTTTTTCTTTGCCGGTACCGTAAAGGAATTTCTTCTTGGTGTTGGCATCCAGTTCATTCCAAGGCGTTTCTAGAGAAAAACCGAAATGCTCGGCTACTTTTTGCAGCATGCCATAATAATACGGACGCTGACGATCCCAGCCACGAATCGCACCTTGGCTGATGCTGACTTCCTGATTGGGAATCAGTTTGTCCGCACTGAAATGGCTGCGGGTACCCAGACCATCACAGACCGGGCAGGCACCAAAGGGATTGTTAAATGAAAACAGGCGTGGCTCCAGTTCTGCCACAGCGCGGTCACATTCCGGACAGGAGTGTTTGGCAGAAAATACGCGATCATCATTTTCACCTTTCATCCAGGACAAAATCGCAATATCTCCACCGAGACGCAGCGCAGTTTCAAAACTTTCTGCAATCCGGTTACCGAGATCATCACGCACCTTAAAGCGGTCAACCACGACTTCAATAGTATGTTTTTTCTTTTTGTCCAACTCAGGTGGCGGATCAATTTCCATGATCTCGCCATCGACACGTGCACGCACAAAGCCTTGGCTTTGCAGTTGCTCAAATAACGCTGTGTACTCACCCTTACGTTCACGCACGACAGGCGCTAACAATAACAGCGCAGTGCCTTCTTCCAGTTCTTTAACCGCATCGACCATTTCAGTTACGGTCTGTGCCACCATGGGCAGATCGTGTTCCGGACAGTAAGGTGTACCTACGCGTGCATAGAGCAGACGTAAATAGTCATAGATTTCGGTAATGGTACCTACAGTCGAACGCGGGTTATGACTAGTCGATTTCTGTTCGATAGCAATGGCTGGGCTTAAACCCTCAATCGAATCAACTTCCGGCTTTTCCATTTGCGAAAGGAATTGACGCGCGTAGGCAGACAGAGATTCTACATAACGGCGTTGACCTTCCGCATATAACGTATCGAATGCCAGTGAGGACTTACCTGAACCAGACAGTCCCGTAATCACCACAAACTTGTCGCGTGGAATATCAAGGTTCACATTTTTCAGGTTATGGGTACGTGCACCTCGAATACGGATGTGACTTTGGCTCATGCAATGATCCTAGAAAATTCATCAAAAACCTTTATATGATACCGAATGAAAAATGTTCAAGTGCAAATAAAAGTATTTTAAACGTCAAGTTGTGTCGGATATTGGTCAAAAGATCAGTACTAAAGCAACTGGGGGAAAATGTAGATTAGATTTGCTCTTTTCCAAACATCTAATGGATGAAATTTCATGATGCATAACTCCATCGAAATTAGCTTCACTTTCCATCATTTAGGGTTTGGCTTAAAAATAAAAAAGCCCTGTATTAAACAGGACTCAGTCAATAGAAACTAAAATTAATCATCCAGACCTAGCCATTGGCGTTGTTCATAAGCACTATCCCAGAACAGCCATTCCAGACGTGCTGCATGGGTATAGGCCTGATGCATTTTTTCCAGAGTATCAGCATCGACCCGCGCTGCCACCCGATCCACAGTAGCAATTACATTGCGTACCGCTGTATGAAAATCCTCACCGGCATAGGTATCAATCCAGGCCTGATACGGATTATTCGGCGCTGCCTTATCGACAATATCCTTACCCACTTCTGCATAGATCCAGAAACATGGCAAAAGGGCAGCTAGAACCACCGGATAACTTTCTGCCCAGGCCGTTGCCTGTAAATAAGAAGTGTAATGATGGCAGGCCAGAGTCAAAGGTGTATTTTCAAATTGGGTTTTGCTGATGCCAAAATCCTGCATAAAGCCATCATGCAGGCTGCGTTCGACCACAATGGCAGTTTTAGCGGCTTCACTGAACTGAATTACATCATCTGCTTCAAAAGCTTTGGCTGCACAGACCGCCAGCGCACGGCCATAGGCCAGTAAATAATGCGCATCCTGAATCACATAATGACTAAAAGCTTCACGGCTTAATGTTCCCTGCGCCAGCTGCTGGTTAAAAGGCAGCGCCAATGTCTTTTGATAAAGTCCGAGATTACGTTGCCATACGTCTTGAGAGAAACTCATACTGAAATCCTTAGCAGTTGAAGTCAAAATATCCAGCACTATAGCAAAGATGAATCTGTTTAAAAGATCAGCAAATCTGAAAAGCAGAAAATACCTAAAAATGGTTCAGGAAGTGCTTTGGTTTAGGCGGCAAAAGTTTCATAATTGGGACAACTTTGAGTCTTAGTATTTCTCTACGTTTAAAGAAATGCATTTAATGAAATTTATCTAAGGTCGATATATATGTTGAAACACTTTGGTTTCTCAATCGTATTTTCGATCGTGTGCCTTGGTTTGTCTGCTTATTGGGGATTCACCCATGGTCCGGAAGCGGGCCTGCAAACCATGTTCACAGCACTGACCATCACCGCTATTCTGGCGATTATGGAAGTGTCGTTGTCGTTTGATAACGCGGTTGTCAATGCATCCGTCCTGCGCGGTTGGGATCATTTCTGGAAAATGATTTTCCTGACGGTCGGGATTCTGGTTGCAGTTTTCGGGATGCGCCTGATTTTCCCGGTGGTCATTGTGGCCGTGACTGCGGATATGGGCTTTATGGAAGTGGTGCAGCTCGCCTTAAATGCACCAAAAGAATATTCGGCTAAACTGATGGCACATCATGCCGAGATTTCTGCCTTTGGTGGTGCCTTCCTGATGCTGGTATTTCTGAACTTCTTCCTGGATGAAGAAAAAGACACCCACTGGTTCCGCATGCTGGAACGCCGTCTGGCGCATCTGGCAAACGTTCCGGCGATGTCAGTCTTTATTACCCTGATTGCCTTATTAATCATGGATTTTCAGGTCGAAGAAGCAAAACGTCTGGATGTTATTCTGGCAGGGATCTGGGGAATCGTGATTTATATCGGGGTACAGGTCCTGAGCCATATGTTAGGTGGGGAACCGGAAGTAGACGAAGAGGGCAACGCCGTTCGTCATGATGCTGAAGGCGTACCGACTGGCGTGGTGAAAGCCGGCTTTGGTGGTTTCCTTTACCTAGAAGTACTCGATGCATCTTTCAGTTTCGACGGGGTAATCGGGGCCTTTGCGATTACATCTGACGTGGTAATCATCATGCTAGGCCTGGCCATCGGTGCGATGTTCGTGCGTTCGATGACTATTTACCTGGTCGATAAAGGCACGCTGGATGCCTATATCTATTTGGAACATGGCGCGCACTATGCGATTGGTGCTCTGGCATTTATCATGCTGGCAAGCAGTACCGGTGTACATATCCCTGAAGTGGTGACTGGTCTGATCGGTGTGGCTTTCATTATCTGGGCAGTCATTGCTTCGATCCAATATACCAAGCGTCAGTTATTAAAAGCAGGCAAATA
The DNA here is from genome assembly GCF_013417645.1 of Acinetobacter sp. YH12236. Taxonomy (NCBI): domain Bacteria; kingdom Pseudomonadati; phylum Pseudomonadota; class Gammaproteobacteria; order Moraxellales; family Moraxellaceae; genus Acinetobacter; species Acinetobacter sp. YH12236. Next base: position 13,635 of record NZ_VPDM01000043.1, on the reverse strand, counting down.
GCCCCGTGATCGCTGAACAGAAGCGTAGCTCCGGCTACGCTTTTTTATCCATTGGAGCGTAAAACCTCGTGGTTCAGCACGAGGATATAAGCGACTGGAGTAAACCACATGAACGACACGAAATGTCGTTTTAAATACTTGTACTATAGTCACTATTAAGAAAAATACTGTTAAAATAATTGGATGAAGACACTCAAATTACGCATAAAAGACAAACATTGCAAGGTGCTAAATCAGTTAGCATCCGAAGTAAATTTTGTTTGGAATTATGTCAATGATTTGTGTTTTAAACATCTTCAAAAAAAACAACAATTCTTTTCAGCATACGATATTGCAAAATACACGAAAGGCACATCGAAAGAATGCAACTTGCACAGTCAAACTATTCAGGCAGTGACAGAAGAATTGGTCACAAGACGCAAGCAGTTCAAAAAAGCAAAACTAAAATGGCGTGTCAGTAATAAAAAATCAGCTAGACGTTCACTAGGTTGGATACCGTTTAAAAAGGTTGCAATCAAATATGCTGATGGCTGTGTTCAATATGGTAAACACCAATTCAAGTTATGGGATAGTTACGGTTTAAGTCAATACAGGGTTAAAACAGGCTCATTCGTTGAAGATAGCCGAGGCCGTTGGTATGTATGTCTTGTAGTTGACAATGCTAAAACAGAGAAAACCACCGCTAAAACCTCAATTGGCATAGATTTAGGTTTAAAAGATTTAGCCACTTGTTCAGATGGTGTAAAACTTAAAGCCCCTCAAATCTATCGGAAATATGAACAAAAACTTGGTATTGCTCAACGTGCAAAAAATAAAAAACGAGTGAAAGCAATTCACGCCAAGATTAAAAATGTAAGACAAAACATGCTGCATCAATTCAGCCATAAACTAGTAAAAGAACATGCAGCAATCTTCGTTGGCAATGTGAATGGCAAAGCATTAGCGCAAACCAAACTAGCCAAGTCTGTGTTAGATGCCAGTTGGACAACACTAAGAACCATGCTCAAGTATAAATGCGAGAACGCAGGGGTATGGTATGAAGAAGTCAATGAAGCCTATACCACCCAAACTTGTTCGTGCTGTGGCTCACGCTCCAGTAGTCCGAAAGGTAGAGCAGGTTTAGGAATAAGAGAGTGGCAGTGTGGTGAGTGTGGTAGCTCATGGGATCGGGATGTAAATTCCGCACTGAATATTCTTGCGCTCGGGCATGAGCGTCTAGCAGTAGGAATCCCCTTGCTTTAGCTGGGGGAGGATGTCAATTTTCAGATAGTCCTCATCTTTATTTCAAATAAAATTCATGCATTCCTTTGAGCGGAATGGCCTATAATCTACGCATCAAGATTAACTAACTCGATCGCCAGACTTTATGATGAATGCCTTAGAACGTCGCTCGACCTTTGCCCTGAGCAGTATTTTCGCACTGCGCATGCTGGGGTTGTTTATGATCATCCCTGTATTCTCGGTAGCAGGGCAGTCATATGAATATGCTACGCCGGCACTGATTGGTCTGGCGGTGGGTATTTATGGCCTGACACAGGCCATTTTACAGATTCCGTTTAGCCTGATTGCAGACCGCTATAGCCGTAAGCCACTGGTGGTTTTGGGCTTGTTGCTATTCGCTCTAGGTGGTGCGATTGCTGCAATGTCTGACACCATTTATGGCGTGATCATCGGTCGTGCGATTGCGGGTGGTGGAGCAGTTTCAGCAGTGGTAATGGCCTTACTGGCCGATGTGACCCGCGAAGAAAACCGCATGAAAGCCATGGCGGTGATGGGCATGAGTATCGGCCTGTCCTTTGTGGTGGCCTTTACCATGGGGCCGTGGGTGACAGGACTGGTCGGCATTTCCGGTCTGTTCTGGGTGACCACCGTAATGGGCTTGGCTGCGATTGCGATGTTGTTGATGGTCCCTAAAGTTACCCGTCATCATAAAAATTTTCAGCAGGGCTATCTGGAGCAGCTAAAACAGGTCCTGAAAATGGGGGATCTGAACCGTCTGCATATTTCAGTATTTACCCTGCATTTGCTGCTCACAGCCATGTTTATTTATGTGCCATCGCAACTGATTGAAGTTGCTGAACTGCCATTATCGAGCCATGGTTGGGTCTATCTGCCGCTGCTGGTCGTCAGTCTGTTTTTTGCCTTCCCGAGCATTGTACTGGCAGAGAAATATCGCAAGATGCGCAGTATTTTCCTGACAGCGATTGGCGGGATTATTCTGGGTCTGTTGATCATGATTTTTGGCTTTGAATCCAAATATGTGCTGATCGGTGGATTGGGATTATTCTTTATTGCTTTTAATGTCATGGAAGCCTTACTGCCCTCCTGGCTATCCAAAGCAGCCCCGATTCAATCCAAAGCCACTGCGATGGGCGTGAATGCCAGTAGTCAGTTCCTGGGCGCATTCTTTGGCGGGATCATTGGTGGACAATTGTTGTTACTCAACAACACTTCGCTCGGTTGGAGTATTTTATCGGCAATTGCTATAATTTGGCTGCTCATGAGTTTTGGGTTGGCTCAACCACGCTATCTTTCATCGCTCGTGCTTCGTCTGCCAGAGAGTAAACAAACAGATGAATGGACTTCTCAACTTTTGGCGATTCGTGGTATTGAAGAGGTTGTGGTCATGTCTGAACAGCAAGTCGCCTTTGTAAAGGTCGATAAACAGCAGGTTGATGATGTTTCGCGACAACAATTAACGCACTTGTTAGGTAAAGAGGTAGCCATTTAAACATAACTCTTATAAAGTAAAATATAGAAATAAATAGGAAGTGTACGTCTGATGCGTGGTGTTAATAAGGTCATTTTAGTTGGTACTTTAGGTCGAGATCCTGAGACCAAAACTTTCCCAAATGGTGGTTCTCTCACTCAATTCTCTATCGCAACCAGCGATTCATGGACTGATAAAAATACGGGCGAACGTAAAGAGCAAACCGAATGGCACCGTATTGTGCTGCATAACCGTTTAGGTGAAATTGCACAGCAATATCTGCGCAAAGGTTCTAAAGTTTATATCGAAGGTTCATTACGTACCCGTCAATGGACAGATCAAAGCGGTCAAGAACGCTACACAACGGAAATCCGTGGTGAGCAAATGCAAATGCTGGATTCTGGTCGTCCACAAGGCGAGCAGGGCGATAACGGGTTTAACCAGCCACGTTTTAATAACAATAACCAGGGTGGCGGTTATAGCAATAATTCACAAGGTGGTTATGGCTCAGCGCCTCAGCAAGGCGGTTTTAACAATAATCAAGGCAGTGGTTATGGCAACAATAACCAAAATAACCAGGGTGGTTATGCGCCGAAGTCTGCACCTGCTCCAGTAGCAGCACCTGCAGCTGATCTGGATGATGATCTTCCTTTTTAATCCCGACATTAAAAGGTAAATCATCATCAAAACCCGCCATTTGGCGGGTTTCTTCATCTATAGAACTTTTTATTTTTTCACCGAGACCCACATGGTGATCACCGCCCGAAACACAACTTCTTCTGTAGTATCTTTAATTTCTACATTGACCAGATAATCGCTGCCTTCATTCCATATAAAGTTAGGCTCGGCGGGTGTCGCAATCGCAACCAAGTCAGTAGTAGCTTTTTTGACATATTCGACCTGCATGCCTTTAGGAATCCAGCGATGGGTCTTTGGAACGGTTGCATCGGTCATGGTACCGCCTGCCAGTTCAGCCATGTTACACATGGCAATCGCGTGTACAGTGCCTAAATGATTCAGTACGGCACGATGTTTCTTAATGCTCACTGCACAATAACCAGGCTTTAAATCTTCAAACAATGGAGAAATACTGCCGAAATAAGGTGCTTTTAGACAAAGTAATTTAGAAAAAAGATATTTACCGGCTGGCTTATTTTCTAAGCTTTTCCAGATTTTTAGGGCTTGGCTCATTTATAACTTCCTGTATATTATTTTTTAATCAGAATAATATTCTCATACAGAATATTATTCTGTATTGGCGCATCTGACAAAAACCAGACATCAGGCTGCCAGCCTGCTTTTAAAAATAGAGAGGATTTAAATATTAAAGATGCAAAACATGGAATTGCTGGAAAGGATTTTTAAGGGAAGACGGGCTTTACTCAAACGTCAGATTCTGGAATACGCATTGACAGAGTTTCTGCGTACAGGCATTGCTGCGACTACGATTGAAATGATCCGTGATCAGGCCGATACCAGTATCGGGGCGATTTATCATCATTTTAAAAACAAGGAGGGGATCATTGCGGCACTATATATTGCAGCGCTCACAGATCAGTCAACGCAGCGTTTGCAGGCTCTGTCACAAGTTCAGGGTATTGAACGAGGTATACAGGCGGTTATTCAGAGTTATATCGATTGGGTTGTAGCGTATCCTGATTTTGCCCGCTTTCTTTATGCCGCGCATCATACAGTTCAAAGCAGTGACTTCGGAGAAGAATTGCAGCAGTCGAATCAGCAGCGCAATCAGGACTTACAACAATGGCTGGCTCAGCAGGCAGATATCGGGCAATTACAAGCTGTTCCCTTAGAACTGCTTATGTCACTGATCATTGGACCCACTGAAAGTTATTGCCGGAGCTGGTTATCTGGTCGAGTTCAAACCTGCCCTAAATACTATGCAGCAGCCTTAGCAAAATCGGCCTGGCAATCTATACAGCATTTTCAAGAAAGTGAAGCCGCCAAAATCGATTAAACAAATCAGAAAGATAAAAATAAAAGGAATTATAAATCTAAAAAACCGATAGTTTTTATGAAAAGTTACGGTTTTACCTGTTGGTGGTTTTTGCGTATTCTTAACTACATCAAATGAACACACACTTTCACGAATAGATAGGAATAGACTTATGAGTTTAATCAATACTGAAGTTAAGCCATTCAACGCAACTGCTTACCACAATGGCCAATTTATTGAAGTGTCTGAGCAAGACATGAAAGGCAAATGGTCTGTAGTATTTTTCTATCCTGCTGACTTCACATTTGTTTGTCCAACAGAATTAGGCGATCTTGCTGATCAGTATGCTGAATTCCAGAAACTGGGCGTAGAAATCTACTCAGTATCTACAGACACGCACTTCACGCACAAAGCTTGGCATGACACCTCTGACGTAATTGGTAAAATCCAGTACCCAATGATCGGCGATCCAACCTGGACTTTGGCGAAAAACTTTGAAGTGCTGATTGAAGCTGATGGTCTGGCGGATCGTGGTACTTTCGTGATCGATCCAGACGGTAAAATCCAGATCGTTGAAATCAACGCGGGCGGTATCGGTCGTGACGCGCAAGAACTGCTTCGTAAAGTAAAAGCGGCTCAATATGTACACGCTCACCCAGGTGAAGTATGTCCTGCAAAATGGAAAGAAGGTGAAGCGACTCTTGCTCCTTCAATCGACCTGGTCGGTAAAATCTAATTCGATAACACTTTATCGAAATTAAAAAACCCAGCCCTCAGCGCTGGGTTTTTTATTATCTACTGCTCATGACTACCTAAATTAACGTCTTATAGCAAAGCTAAAGTTATAAGTAGCTACACAGAAATCTAAGAGTCGAACCGTCTTATATTTGAAATACTGCATTCTAGAAGTACGGTATTGATGACTGCTGATAAAGCTTAAAATGGCTGCATGTTCATCCTATTGTGTATAGGAGTAAAAGATGAAAAAAATTATTGGTGTTTACCGTAATCAAAACATGCACTGGGTTGGTGACGGCTTCCCGGTGAAAAACCTGTTTTCTTATGACCGTTTGGGGCAGGCCATTAGTCCATTTTTATTGCTGGATTATGCAGCGCCGTATCACTTTGCGCCAACCACTGAGCAGCATGGTGTAGGTTCACATCCGCATCGTGGTTTTGAAACTGTAACCTTGGCTTATCAGGGTGCAGTGACCCACCAGGACTCCAGTGGCGGTGGCGGTACGATTCAGACCAGCGATGTGCAGTGGATGACAGCGGGTGCAGGGGTGGTGCATGAAGAATTTCATTCTCCAGATTTTGCGCAAAAGGGCGGCCTGTTTGAAATGGTTCAACTCTGGGTCAACTTGCCAGCCAAAGACAAAATGACCGCGCCACGTTATCAGGCCATTACTGCAGCTGAGATTCCACGGATTGAAATGGATAAAGGTGCAGGACATATCCGGGTGATTGCCGGAGAATTCGGAGGTCATCATGGCCCTGCGCATACCTTTAGTCCGGTGAATGTCTGGGATGGCGAGCTAAAAGCGGAGTATGAAACTACGTTGCATGTACCTACCGGACATAATGCTTTGCTGGTTGTACTGGCGGGTGAGCTGGTGGTAAATGGCAGTCAAAAAGTCCTGGATAGCTCTATTGTGATGTTTGCGCGCGATGATGATCCTGAAATTCAGCTACAGGCCGATCAGGACACTAAATTTTTGCTTTTGACCGGTGAGCCGCTGAATGAACCTATTCAAGGCTATGGCCCATTTGTAATGAATACCAAGGAAGAAATTATTCAGGCATTTCAAGATTTTAATCAGGGTAAATTTGGTGAAATCGCGGTACAGGCCGAATAATACAGTCAGTCTTAAAACAAAGAAGCCTCTGCACAAGCAGAGGCTTTTTTTTCTAATGCGCTGGAATTTCTTGTCGTTTTTACGAGTTTCTTGGATAAATTCATTTTGTTTATCTCTATGAATTTATCTCTTTCTTGTGCTGCATATTATAGAGTGTTTTGCGGTCTTTGTAAACCGATGATTAAAAAATCGGTTAATTAAATCATTTGTTTTTTAAAGATTTATTTTTAAATATTTAAATATAATGGCGGTTTAAGTTACTCTATATAAAGACGTTTTTTGCTATTCAAAAAATGTAATTTATTTGTAAAGTTACGTTAACTCAGACTTACGAAAAAAAAGTATTCTGGAAGATTTTAATAACCTATTTGCCGAAAGCATGGTTCATAATTTCTTTTAGTTTTTCAATGACGGATGATCAGATTGGATATCGCAGTAATTGGTAGTGGCATGGCTGGACTGGCTACTGCCAGAATTCTTCAGGACGCAGGACATCGCATTACTATTTTTGAAGCGCTTCAAGGTCGCGGCATGGACAGTCATAGTCTCGAATTTGAAGGAGGCCTCATTGACGCACCTTTACGTGTGATGAATCCTTATCTGTGGAAAAATACCTTAAGTCTGGCGACTCATCTGGGCATTAAAACTTACCCGGTACGTACCTATATGGCCTGTAGCTGGCTGTTTGAAGACCGGGTAGAAACCTGGCTAACCACGTCACGTAGCCGGATTGGCAATATTCCGATTATCAATAACCGCAAAGGCATCCAGCAATATGGCTGGCGTCTGGTTAAAGGTTTGCTGCAACTCAAAACAGCCTTGGCAAAATTCTTTAAATCCAAAAATCAGGACATCAGCCTGGCAGAATTTATCAATCGCAATGAGATTGAAGAAGTGTTCTGGCATGGTGCGGTGATGCCGGTGCTGTATACCATCTGTACCTGTAATCCAAAAACCATTGGTGAATGGCCAGCCAAACCTTTATTGATTTTCCTGCGTCAGCTAACGGATGGTGATGCCTTATTACGTATGCAGGGCGGTACTCCGGCTTTGGTAGACAAGCTGATTGAAGGCATTCACATTGAAAGTGGTGCGCCGATCGTTTCGGTAAAAGAGCAGGGCGACAAAGTACTGGTAGAAAATGCAGCTGGTCTGTCGAAAACCTTTGATCGTGTGGTTGTGGCGACACCAACCAATCATATTGATGAATTCCTGGATCATGAACAGTTTGGCCGTGATATCGAGCTGTTAAAGAAATTCAAATTTGAACAGGGTAAATTGGTCATTCACCGCGATAGCAGCGTGATGCCACCGAAACGTAAGGATTGGGCTGTACTCAGCTATATGATGGATCGCAAGTTTACCCGTCAGCAATTTACGGTTTGGCTGAATGCGGTTGAACCGAGTCTGGTGGGTAAATCACCAGTATTCCAGACCTGGCGTCCTGTGACTGAGATTGATCCGAAAAAAGTGATTTCATCAGTGACCTTGACCCGTGCGGTAGTAGATGCCAATACCATCGCCCTCAATAAAGAATTACAGCATCGTCATCTGGAAATGAACCGTAAAGTGTTCTACTGCGGCTCATGGTCATCGGACGGTTTACCAATCTTGGAATCTGCAGTGACTTCTGCCATGAAAATTGCTGCAATTATGGGAGCACCGTTGCCATTTGAAGGACTTAAACCTAAGATCGAGGTAGCACCCCAACTCGGTTATTGATTGATGCAATGGTTTCAGGCACTTCGTCAGCGTCTTCCTCAACATAAATATGCAATTGATGCTTCGTTGCTGGGAGACCAGTCGCAGTTGCCCTGGAGCAATCTGGGTTATTGGCGGGAAGGGCAGCAGGATTATGTAGCTGCCTGTCGAACTTTGGCCGACCATTTGGCAGAAATGGTCGGTTTAAATTCAAAGGATAAATTGCTGGATCTGGGCTGTGGCCAGGGTGCCAGCCTGTTGCACTGGCAGCAACACTATCAGGTGCAATATCTGGCCGGTGTAGAACTTCAGCCTGCTTGTGTGGCGAATATTCAGCAACATTTACCTAATCTCAATGCCATCTATCCGGCTTCTTTCCTGCGTTTAAAAGACATGCATTTTTCCCAGCGCTTTGATGTGGTGCTATGTCTGGATGCTGCCTATCATAGTTCCGTTCCCGAACTTCTAGATCAGGTACGCAGTGTTTTGAACACCAATGCACGGATTGGCTTTCATCATCTGATCTTGTCTGAAAAATGGAACAGCTTGAATGCGCTGCAAAAGCGTAAATATCAGTTTCTGCTGACATCCGCCGATGTCAATTTAAAAAACCTGATGTTGAAAAATGAGCTTTATCATTGTTTGGAAAATTTTGAATTTAAGAATATTCAGATTGAAGATCTGTCCGAAGCGGTATTTTCAGGTTTTGCTGATTATGTAAATCAGAATTTAAATACAAAGAAATTGAAACAAAAAGGCAAAAGACTGGATCAGTTTAAAATCCAGATGACGGCAAAGCTTTGTCAGAAGTTATATCAGGATGGGATTGTAAGATATGTGCAGGTGACGGCACAGGCGATCTGAGTATTCAAGGCAAAAAACAGCTATATAAAAATGCCAAACCCAGAAACATCAAAGCCTCACTAAAAAGCGAGGCTAAGAAAATGGTGCCGGCACACGGATTCGAACTGTGGACCTACTGATTACAAGTCAGTTGCTCTACCAACTGAGCTATGCCGGCGTTGTGGAGTGCATTTTACAGATTTTTCTTAAGGGCGCAAGCCAAAAAATAACCGTTCAATCTTATAACCAATTTTTTATTGCTGATCATTGAATCATCTTCACTCAGGCCTCTACATTTAAATCATGAAATTGCCCATATCAGTGATATGGGCAAGGATAAGGGGTTGATATTTAAAATCTATTATGAGTGAGTTAAAAGGGAATTATCTGCTTTTGAGTATCCGATCCAGGTCTTGTGCGCATTCCTCTAAAGTAAAGGCCATATCAAACTGCATTTGAGGTTTGAGTTCTTGAGCAAGACTTCTCCACTGTTCAATTAATTTTAGGGCTTTTTGAATCTTATGTTTGTTGACGTCTTTGGCAATGGTCGGGGTATAACCACCGCGTTTGGCATTTTTTATCTGTTTCATGTAGTTTGCGCTGTTATTCATGTCCACTCTCCGAATAGCAGTGTTTCCACTTTTTTCTAACCCAAATAAGGAAGACTCAAGCAATAACGTTTTCTATCTTTAGGTTTTTATTCTCCTTTTATCCTGTTTTGATTCCACCATAACATAGCGATGATGACAATTAAATTAAGCTATTTTTATGCCAGTTTTTGTCTCCATCATATAAATAAACTAAAAGAAGAACATAAAGTTAAGAAATTAATAAAAATGGATATATCATGGTTTTATCCAGAGAATTTATTTCAATATATCTCAACCTATATCCTTACATCTTTAAATCTATCAAAAGAAAAGGCAAGCAATACTCATCTCAAAAATAACCAGTAAAATGAATTATCCTTTTTCAATTCATCTGTCCAAGATGCTCACTTTTAAGGTTTTAGACTATAAAAAAAGCCCAATATAAAATTGGGCTAGGGCTTAAGGCTCGACTTCTAGCGGATCACCATCTTCAGGACGAAGATGACGTGTGCCATCATCCGCAGGATCTACACTTGATCCATCTTTGGTGATCGGATTGTACATTTCATCCTCTTTTTTATCGTCAGTGAACTCCTCATCTTCGAAATCCAGAGGCTCATTATCATCATCAAAATTTAGGGGTTTTTCATCATCTTTCATAGCGATCCATCATTTTTTACCAAGATAGGATCATGCTCGAATATTCCTCAGTGTCATTCAACAGCCATCCGGCATCATTTATGTAACTTGTATAGTTATTCTTTTATTTTTAATCCATTCCCTAATAATTTCGGCAACAAAAAAGGCTTAAACCCTTTAGATTTAAACCTTTTGAGACATCATGTGGCGACATGATAATGATATTTGGCGAGAGAGGGAGTCATACTTTTAATTTAAGTAATTGAATTAAAATTAAATTAGAAACAACAATTTTCAATTATACCCACATTTATACCCCCAGTTAAATCAGGGTGGTAATAGTAGTCATTGAGGTAGTTATCTGAGCTGTCTTTCCAATATTAAATGGCTATTTGCATTACAAGGTTGAGTATCAAGATTCTTTCTTCAGTAAACCTTTAAGCTGATTCAAATATTGTTGTGCATTTTGCTCCACATTTTTTTCCGCTTTACTTAGATCAGATTGAATTGCTTTAACATTTTTTTCAAAGTGAGTTAAATCCAAATCTCCTAGATTCTTTTCTTCATTGAACATTTGCAAAGCAGAACGACTTAAAATCATAAATTGCTGGGTCATCTTCCATTCATACTTACAGCAACTTTGGATGATATTTTTTAATCGACCGAGACGTATTTGCTGATTAATTTGCTTGTAGTCAGGATGACTTGCACTAAAGAATAGAGCTTTTTCAATAGCATCACCGCTGTGCCAACCTTTAGCCAAATTATCCTGTGCAGCCTTGACATAGATGTCAGCCACTCGTTTTCTATCCGCTAAGATGTGGTTTTCAATATCAGCTAGATCAGTCAATCGTTCAATTGGCTCAAATTTAACTTCAATACCATATTTGCTATGAATGGATTCATCTTTGACGCGTAAGTAAATGGTTTCCCCAATTTTTACATCGGCTACAACTAAATTTTTAACAAGTTGAGCATGGTAATTTTGGGTACTGCCAAGCAATTCAGCATGAATATATTTAGTCCCAATTTTAAGGATATAAAATTGCCCAAACTCAGTTGTTTTCTGTTTCTTGCTTTGCACACTACACCTAATAAGCAATTTCATTGTGAAAATAATATCATTATGTATTGATTTCAACCATGTAATGCAAATAGCCTAATAATAACGATAAAAAAGAGGTTGGAAAGGTTTTAATTATGATGACTCACTGAAATAGTTTAAGGCTCAGTTGATTTTTTATAAATGTGTATTCAAATTAGTTCTAATTTCAGATTTATATCTCTCAACGGTTTCCTCATCAATTGGAGGTTGGGAAAATTCAATTTGGTTATCTTTCAGAGTTTCTTTAAGGAGTTTATTTGACAGATAGGCTCTCGCTAAAAGATCCTCTAATTCATTTATGCGTTTACGTAAAGTAATCTTATCATTTTCAGCGTTTACACATAAACCTTTATAATGATCCAATTCATTTTTTAGATTTTGTAAATGAATAGAGGAATTTTCTATTTTTTTAAAACTTTTAAATTGTAATTCTCTTCCTTGATATACATTTGCTAAATATTCAATAACGATTTCTTCACGATCCCAGTGATTTATTTCTTTGAGCTTTGATAGAAAGTTTACAGTTTGTTTCTCCAAATAGTAATTTTTTTTCACTTTATCAGCATCTTTTTTATTTTTTTTATAGGTATTAAATTTTCCTCTTAATTTTTCATAAAAAATACCAGGAATTTTTATTTGGATGCCATTCTGCAGTGTGCCAAGATGAAAATATTCATTCGAATGAAGATGTGGATAGCCCGTAAAATTTGCTTGATATCCTTCACCAGTTTTAATGATAAGTCCTCTAGGATTTTTACTTTCTTCTTCAAGGAATGCAACTTTAAGTGCACCTTCTTTTAAGCACCAATCTTTCAAAAAAATTGCTGGGCGGCCCATTTTTAACCTCTTTATATTCAATCGTTTTTGTATATTGTATTAAGCTTTACAATCGTAAAAACATATCATATTTATTTCAGTTAATTAATATTATATATTAAATTAAAATAATAGTTATATTTTTTTAATAGTGTGTTTAATGAAAAAACCAACAAAAACCTTTAGTAGAGACGTGGAATTAAGGGCAATTTCTATACTGATGCTGGAGCAGATGGAAAGCTCACTATTGCCGATGGAGCGGATTATTTTTTTACGATTGTTGATCTGTTATGGTGGGAGAAAAATTTCAATCAAAAGCCTGACGAATCTCGCGGGAAAAATTAAAGTCCATCGTTTAGCCTTGCAAAAAGCAGTGAAAAATTTTCTGGAAAAAGGTCTGTACGAAGAAGATGGTCATAACTACATTAGAATAAAAACGAAGCTACTTTCTCAACAAGTTAGTTATAAACGGACAGGTAGATTTGAAGTAAAAAAGTCAGCCCATACATTTGTTGTATATCGTTATAAGCGATTTGATTTTTTAATTAAGTTGTTTGATCTTTTTTTTAAAATCAGAATTAGCCATAAACAAAAAGATGTTGCTCTATTGTTGGAACTTAATTATCAGCAGTGGCTTGTTCTCGTCAATTTAGTGATGTTAAGTGATGAACGTGGGATTGTTTATCATGCAGGAACTTACGAATTATCAAAACGTACAGGAATGAGTCGTGATGCCTTGCTTCGAGCAATCACAGTACTATTTAAGTTAGGGATCATACGTTCCAAGCTTCATGGGAGTTTAAATAATAATTTACTAGCCTCTAATGCTCCTATTTATGCTTTGAATTTATCTGCTTCGATTTGGGGGGAATACTGTCGCTTCGGTACTTATTATTTTTTAAAGTTGCCAAATGAAAATAGCTCTATTGTTAAACACGCATTTAGGCTAATTGAGCAGAATGAAACATCGCCTTCAGACTATATTTTTAATGAAATGGCTCTTATTAATCAAACAAAAAATTATCAACTCTTAAAAAGCCAATTGGTTGAATTAATACCAAATCAAATAGACTTTGCTTCTAAACAGAGGAAAAAGTTTTTGCAAGATATTCAAATAGTGCAAGCTGCTTTTAAGCAGAGCAATTCATTATTTAACAGTTTTGAGAGCAATCTAAGCAGAATTGAATTTTTACTTCAAAATTATTTAGCATCACGTATCAAAAATTTAGCCCAAGGGGAAAGTTTAGCAACTACTGTAATGCCTATGGACGCCATACATTGGTTTTCAAAATTCGCAGATTCAAATCCCAAGTGCAACACATTTGTAGTTAGTTGAAAAAGTTAGGTGTATTCATAGAATCATTAGACTTTTTCAACTCGCAATTGGAAAGCACACAATGAAGAAATACACCCAACTT
>NZ_VPDM01000042.1:0-22037 GCF_013417645.1 Acinetobacter sp. YH12236 | reverse complement strand
AGCTTATACATCTGTGTTATGGCGTTTTAAAACATCAGACTGCCTATCAAAGAGATTATTTAGTGGTCGAATAATCTCAAAACCTGATTGACTACCAAGACGGTATCTCATCTCCTAAAAGGAGAGGAAACGTCCATTATGGATTTAATAATGATTAGAATCCAAAAGTTAAGCTTCAGCCGGCTGCTCCAACTTCTTTAATTTAATATCAAAGATAAATGGTCCAAATGGCAGAATCGAAGCGATCAAACCCAGAATAAACATACTCAGAGACCATTTCTGTTTTTCGCAGACTGCAAATAACACCACAAGAAAAAGCACGAAAAGAACGCCATGACCCATGCCGATATATTTCACCAGAATCGGGTTATCCATCATGTACTTGACCGGCATGGCAATAAATAACAGCAGCAGAAATGAAATACCTTCAAGCAATCCAACCAGACGTAAAGTTTTAATATTCACGCGCGCTCACTCTTCTATGTTCTATTCAATCAGGCTTGAGTGTACCCAATCTGCCGATTTAAGCAAAAGAAATTTATAAAATAAAATGAATTATTTTAAATACTTATATCCTAGTGCTCTACTTGGTTATTTAATTTCAACAGCTAGTAATTGCTGTCTTAGAGACAATAATTCAGGCAAGGTTTCCAGTAACAGACTGATCTGTTTAAGTACCAGCAGCAGGTGGGTGGAAATATGTTCCTGCTGACTCAGTTGCCGGATTTCTGCCAATTGGCCTTGAATGTCCTGCTGCGGTACATTTTCAGGATTTGACAGGGCATTAGTTAAAGTCTGCTGACAGGCAGAAAGCAGTTGCAGAATTTGCGGATCAGATACCTGTTCACGATGGCTACCCAATGCGGAAATATAACTGAGCTGACTGTGGCTATAAACCAGATAACGGAAGGCATTGCGAATCAGCACCGGATCTGGATTCGGTTCGGTACTTAGACTGGAAATCATATTGGAAAGGTCAATCTGGGCATTGTGGGCCAAACGACGTGCTGTTCGATAAGCAATGCTGTTATTTTTGCCATGCTGATATTGCTCCAGAATAGCCAGTAAATAGTTCAGCGTCGCTTGGGAAGATTTTTTGATATTGCTGGAAATATTACGGAAATTCCAGTCTGGCCAGATGCAGCTGACCGCCAGCCAGGCGATCAGACAGCCAATTAGGGTATCGATAATTCTCGGCAGAATGACAGCATAGCCTGCGCCTTTCAGATTAAAAATCAGCAGTACCACCAAGGTTGCCATCAATGTGGCCATAGCATATTTCTTGGAGCGCAAATAGAAAAAGCCGACACCAAAAATCACCGTAAGCAGCAACTGGCCTTCAATACTTGGTACAAAATACAGGATTGGAATTCCCAGAACGACCCCAAGTAGAGTACCTAAAGTCCGCAGTTTTAAACGGCTTTTGGTAGCGAAATAACTGATCTGGCATACAAACAGACTGGTCAGCAATATCCAGTAGCCATTTTTGGCAAAGGGCAATAGAGAAATTGCATAGCCGACCAGAAAGACCAAAGCGATCCGCACCGCATGACGAAACAGCGCCGATTGCGGTCCCAAATGGGGTTTTAATTTCAGCCAGAAATCCGCAGGTCCACGCAGATCATCATCAAACAGGCTGGAATCATCAAAATACTTTGGATAATCTGGACGGTAAATGGCTTGTCCATCCTGCAAATGTTGCAGCTGTTCATGCACACTCAGCAGATTGCTCAGAATGAGCTGTAAGTTTTTTACCTCAATATTCTGTGGATGCTGGGCAATCCAGTCCTGCATAGAGGCTTCTAATGCTTTGAGTGCCAGTTGATGCTGTTCAGGAAGTTGATAAGTTTCATTACGCAATACGCAAGCAGCCAACTGCTGGCAGGCAAGTGCCTGCAAGTGAATATTTTTCTGAATCCGAAAGATCAGATCGGTACGGCTAAAATGCTGGTGAATCTGCTCATAATGCAGATAGTTGGCAGTCGCCTGTTCATGGATATCCTGGGTCAGAAAATAAAGATTCAGCCAGTAAATAGTTTTATGATTCGGACGTGAGGCTTTGAGTCGGGTCAGTAAAGAATCTTTTGTGCGGTTAAAGCTTTCAATGACTTGGGTATTTTTTAAGGAAAGCTCGTAGAGCAGCGGCTCGACATTATTCTGATTATCTGGATCAAATAATTTGGCTTTGGTCGATAGCAGCTCTGCCATCTGTTGTAGGTTGATGGACAGATTTTCCTGAACCTGTAAAGTTGGACGAATCAGATAAAATAGGATAGAAGTCAGGCCATACCACAGCACACCAACTACAAAATAAAGCGGCTGTTCGTACCAGTGCGCATATTCTCCCAAGCCAAACATAGTGTAAATGGACAGCAATACAGTGCCAAAAGAAATGGTGGCATAACGCTGTCCCAAAGCCCCCATTAAGATAAATACGGCACTAGAAAGTGATAGCCAGAGTGCAAACCAGATTTTATAGGGATGCAGAAATTCCAGCATGCTACTGACCGCAAAAAACAGCAGCATGACCAGCCCCAGATTGCGCAGCCTTAAACTTAAACGGTCATCAAAATCGGTCAGGGCGGTGGCAATTGCCCCTAAAGTGACCGGAACAATCAAGGTTTCATAACCGAGAAGTTTTAGACCAAAAGTCGTTCCTGAAAGCACAATGAACATCTGCAAACAGTAAGTCATCAAGGCACTGGACTGAAAAGGCAACAGGGCTTTTTTAAGTATGTGCTGAAGAGGATGCAATATGGAATCTGAGCTATTCACAAGAATATGATCCGTGGTATTTGACTGCCGGTTTTGAATGCAATTTAAGCGCCAATTTCAAAAGAAATATCTACTAAAAAACGGGCAAGAAGCCCGTTTTTGAATGCTAATAATCTGTAATAAATCAGATTACGCCACATGCAATACGTTCACCGCCACCGCCTAATGGCTGCGGTTCATCTGAATAGTTATCACCGCCTGCATGGACCATGATGGCACGACCCTGAACATCTGCCAGTTTCAGGCGTGGCGCAAGCAGAGTCACACGTGCTGTACCATCAGTGTTTACTTTAAGGGCTGGTAAGTCACCCAGATGACCCGTCATGGGTGTGCCATGATGAGGTGCCTGATTCGGATTGTAGTGACTGCCGGCAGCAAGTGCAGCACCTGGTTTGCCATCTTTTTCACCCGGTGCACATGAACCATTTTCATGAATGTGGAAACCACGCTCACCCGCAGGAAGCTGTTTCAGGTTAGTACGAATCACCAGGCCCGCCGGGCTGTCACTCAATAATACGGTACCAATCGATTCACCGATGCCCTGTGCAGAGACTGCATTCAGGGTCACGGTTTTAACATTTTCAGTCGAAGTAGAGGTTGAAGCGCAACCGGTAAAAAGTGCGGCACTGACTGCGCACAAAGCTGTAAGTTTAAACAATGAAGACATAATTATCACACCTTGATCTTTATTCTGCTTTTCGGAATCTATTGAAACAGAGCAAGACCAAAAGCACTATGGAAAATCGGTACTTAAATGTTTTAATTTGTTTAAGCCAGTCAGTCTGGTGATTTCGGTGCCTTGTTACGGCGCAGACGGAATTTTTTCTTCGGTTCAACCTCATGCGCCATAGTGGCTTTAGGCATCATCAAAGGTTCATTCAGGTTGCTTTCATGTAGCCATTCACGCCAGATGGCCAGTAGTACGGCCAGAATCACCGGTCCAATAAAGACACCGACCAGACCAAAACTGGCAATGCCACCCAAGACACCAAACATGATCAGCAGGAATGGAATTTGTGTTGCGCCTGAAATGACCAGTGGACGAATCACGTTATCCGCTGTACTCACAATACAGACACCCCAGACCATGACGCCAACGGCTTCAATAGTCTGTCCTTGCGAGAATAGCCATAGCGAAACTGCACCATAAGCAACCGGAGGGCCAAAAGGAATTAAGGCAAAAATAAAGGTGATAATGGTCAGTACCATCGGGTTCGGTACGCCAGCTACAAAGTAGCTGATACCTGCCAGTAAAGACTGGGCAATCGCCGTTAAACCTACGCCATAGACCACCGCACGTGTAGTATCCGAAATTGTAGCCAGATAATGATGAATACGTGGACCGACTACCATTTCAAAGGCTTTACGCACCTGATTCAGAATGGTATGGCCATCACGATAAAAGAAGAATAACGACAGCACGGCAAAACACAGCTTGAAGACGTTTTTACTGATTTCATTCAGTACGACTTTACCATAATTCAGATGACCCTGAATCCAAGCTGAAATGGTCTGTGCAATACTGTTTGGATCGGCATTTATCTCATTCAGGGTGCGGGTAATTTCCTTACCTACAAGTGGCAGGCCGCGAATAAAATCTGGAACGCTGAGATGACCTGAGAATACCTGTTTCTGCAATTCAAAATACAGGTTCCGGCCTTCGTGTTGCAGCATAAAAATGGCAAAGATAAAAGGCAAACCAAATACCAGAATCACACCCAGAATCATAATGGTCGCACTCAGTGTCGGCCGATTGCCACTCATTCTTAAGATCGACTGATACAGCGGCCAGGTCATGTACGCAATAATGGCTGCCCAAACTACAGGAATGATGAAATACTTGAGTATGTGAAAACTCAAAAAAATCAGAATGAAAAATAGTCCAAATAATAAGACTTTTTGTAGTGTGGGCGCGTATTGTTGCACTGAATTTAGAAGCTCATTTTTTAGGTCGTGTCAGGCATATTAACTGAAAAAAAAGCGATCGAAAACGATAGTGCAGGAAGTAGTACGATTATTTTCCTTAGAATAAAAAGAAGAGGCTAAAAATAACAGAACTAGAACCATTGGCTTGGATCGTCAATAATGGCATTCAATAAAGGTTGCCATTGATCCTGTAATTCACGGTACATCTTCTGCTGTTTATCAAAAATAGACAGGCCTTGCATGGCCAGTCGGCTATAGGGTGCACGTTCAGAAATCCAGGTAACCGGTTGCTGATCAATTTTATTAAAGAATTGCTGAATGTCCTGATTACTGGCTGCATTAGGTTTGGTGCGGTTAGCGAGGAGCAGAATTTCAACCTTGCCTTTACGGATACGTTTAATATCCTGCAAATGTTTGAGAAAACGGCGCGTAGAATCAATATCAAAAAAAGAAGGCTGCAGCGGGATAATGATGGCATCCGCTTCACTAATTAGCTGTTCGGCATGATCTTCAGTTAGCGCTCCGGGTGCATCGATAATCAGATATTCCAAGTTTTTAGGCGCATCCCCAATCGATTTGGCATTCCGCCAGTCCAGACTCTGAATCGGCGCGGCATCTTTTGGGCGATGTTTCAGCCATTGCAAGGTCGATTTCTGGCTGTCCGCATCAGCCAGAGCAACTTTATAACCCTTTTGTGCCAGGGCAGCTGCCAGGCTAATCGCAGTAATGGTTTTACCACAGCCACCTTTCTGATTTGCAACTAAAATAGTTTTCATGACCCGGGATGATTTAATTCTGCTCCCGCCTAGCATATCATTCTTTGCAGGCTTACTGGATGGCAGACCCTTTCAACTTCAGTCGAAGGTAGGCAGCAAAATAAAGCAGATTAGGAAGATTGAATGTCCATTGGAATGGCTATGCTGATTGGTGCCTGTATTGGAGTGGTTTTAACTACTCTGATTCTGGGCCAGACGCGAAATGGTCGAATTAAAGCAGAATATGAACAATATATTGCCGAGCTGGAGCTGGAACATCAGCAAGCTTTAGTCGCTGCACAAAAACGCAGTGTAAATACCAGTCGCGCGGTACTCAAAGGCAAAATGGCCGAGCAGTTGGCACCGATCATGCCAGAGTTTCAATATCTACCTAGTGATGCCAAATTTTTAGGCGATCCGGTGGATTATGTAGTCTTTGATGGTTATACCGATTTTCGTGATGGTGAAGGACTGGCAGAAGATATTGAAGTGGTTTTGATTGATATTAAAAGTGGTGGTGCACGTCTGACCAAAGGCCAGATGGCAATTGCTCAAGCCATTCAGGAAGGGCGGGTACGTTTTGAGACCATCCGGATTGATTTTGAAGACTGAAGGACAGCAAGCTTCAACGCTACACTATGGATAAACTGATTATTGCCGCAGCACTGTTTGCGCTTGGACTATGGATCTGGTCGGAATACTTTCGGGCGATTCCGAATCTGGAGCAGGCCGGAGTACTCAAAAATTTTCAAGTAGAATCGATTGAGCCGCATCA
This sequence comes from Acinetobacter sp. YH12236, assembly GCF_013417645.1. NCBI lineage: Bacteria > Pseudomonadati > Pseudomonadota > Gammaproteobacteria > Moraxellales > Moraxellaceae > Acinetobacter > Acinetobacter sp. YH12236. Next base: position 15,806 of record NZ_VPDM01000042.1, on the reverse strand, counting down.
GGCTGAATATCGCGTACTGGCCAAACAGTATTATGGGCCTGAGCGCCGTACCATTCATCCAGCCAGTCCGGTGGTGGGAAGTTTTAATGATCTGGCTTATGTCAGCAATATTGATCTGTTACTGGCAGCACCAAATGTGGCGAGTGGCTTATTTAAATCATTCAAGCTTGAGCAGGACAGGCGTTGTTTTAATATGACCGCTACAGACGCACAAGCCAATCCTGCGAACATTCAATCTCATTTGCTGAACCTGAGTGTGATTGCCGCCAGCGAAGCTGTTGCCAATAAGGTTCGCCGTTTAAAAGAAGATCAGCGGATCTGGCTGCAAGGTGACTGGGTACAGGTCAAATCAGCGACCAGCCAGCAAGAATTTCAGGTTGGAATAGGCAATCCAAGATCAGCCCAATGCCGGCTGTTTAGAATAACTGATTTAAAAGTGCTGGATTAAAGCGGTTTATGCGCTCTAGCTAACAGCATACGCTGGCCAATCTTTGGAATACCTTCTGCATCGATATAATGAACTTCATCTAGGTCAAACCCGGCCTCTAAAAGAGCGGTTTCAATATCCCGGTTAAGATGACAGCCATCTGCCACTTTCTTCTGAATCGGGGTGAGTAAATGCTGTAAGCGCTGAATGTTGAGATGCTCTCGGTTTAACACATGCTCAACCAGATGAAAATGGCCGCCTGGCTTCAGAACCCGGTAAATTTCATGCAGACTTTGATGCAGATCCGGAATACTGCATAAGGTCCAGGTTGATACGATATTTTCCAGACTATTTTCTGCGAAAGGCAGGGCTTCTGCACGAGACTGAATCTGTTCGACCGCAAAAGGACTTTGACTGATACGCTGCTCAGCCAGTTTAAAAATGTCCGAGTTAGGTTCTAGCGCATAGACTTTATCGACGGCCTGATAAAAAGGCAGATTCAATCCTGTACCAAAGCCAATTTCCAGGACTTCACCTGTAATAGGCAATAATAATTCGCGGCGTAAATCCATCAGGGATGGGGTCTGCATGACCTGATTTAGCAAATGTGGAAAAATATGTTGTTGATAGAATTTATACAGCATGGTCGCATTCAAATGATTCTTAGACAGGCTTAGATTAACCGAAAATAATCAGATTAGCTAAAGCCCTCCGCTCACCAAAATTGATCAACTTGTTACTAATTTCAACTATTTATTCATTAAAAAAATCGTACTATCAAACAAGATATTCTTGAAAAGATTTGATGGAATAAAGACAGAATTATGTTCAAACATCTTCGATACTATGCTTTGGCGGCCAGTCTTTTACTACCGCTTTATGGTCACACTTCTGTAGACCATAATGTTGCCAAAGGACTGCCACCGATGGCTAAAGACCAATCTATTTCAGTCTTGCAGCCGTTTAAAGGTGATTTCCGCATTCTGGGATCAAAAATTTATACCGACGATGAGCAGGCCAAGTTCTCTCCGATCGATTATGCGGTGAGTTGGGGGCTGTTTGCACAACCTGAAATTGCCCGGCACATTACAGTCAACCAGTATAACCGTTACCTGAACTGGAAAATGGATCGCGTGCCAGTGCCTATTGAACAGGCTAAACAGATGGTATCCAATATGCACATCATCCCTGCCAATCCACAAATTGCCAAAGCAATTAAACAGGTAAAACGGGGTGACCTGGTGCGTTTGCAAGGGGAACTGGTGGAAGTACGTGATAAAGACCTCGTCTGGAAATCCTCTTTAACTCCAACCGATACCGGTGATGGCGCTTGTGAAGTGTTTCGGGTCAGCTCAATCAAGTGGATTGAGAAAGTGGGTAAAGGTTAAAACTGGAAAACTTATGGCTTTCTGAAAGGGTCGCTTGGAGTGCTTCAGGGTGACCAGGCTTTATTGATATTTAATTTATTTTTAGCCTTATAGTTTTTCATTTTTAAAGTGAACTACTTCTTCCAAAAAATAATTTTAATCTTAAATATGAATGTCATCTTGTTCTGTTATTTTGATATAAAAAACCGCCAGAAATAGGCGGTTTTTTATTTTAAAGACATGCTTATTTGGCAACCAGTGCTTCACTTTCAAAGGCAATGCCATCCCAGCCATTTTGCATGAACTGGCGGATATTCTGGTGATCCGTTGCTTCTGGCGTGGCCAGTACAGCCGCATAGTGTTCTGCAAACAGGCTCAAGGTTTGTACCTGATCTAGGCCATTCAGTTGGGCAAATGAAAATACTTTGGCACTGCCTTGGTTTTCAGTGGCAGCATTAGCCTGTTGACCATTTTTAAAAGCAGTTGGTGTATGAGCATAGCGCGCATCGATATATGCAATTACATCTGCAAATTTAGCTTCGCCCGCAGCCAATTGAACCAGTAATTCCTGAGCCATGTGGATTCCCTCTAGACTTAAATCAATTTGAATGGCGTCGAATATACCAATTTTTTGGCAAAGATCCATGTTCATTCTGCAATTTTAGGTGCATGATGTTATTCATTATTCTCGTCCCACATGGTGGCTGAGAAAAGGTTTAAGATCGAATAAAGACGGAGTAGACATGAACTGGCTTTTGGTGGCAATGGGCGGCGCGATCGGGGCAACACTGCGTTATGGAGCAGGAATGTTGATTGCCAAGCCACAGATGCTATTTCCGTGGCCGACCTGGTGGACCAATATTATAGGCTGTCTGTTTGCCGGGATTTTCTTTGCCCTTAGCCAGAAATACAGTTTCCTGCAAACTGAAGCACGGCTATTTTTGATGGTAGGCATCTTGGGCGGCTTTACGACTTTTTCCAGTTTTGGCCTAGAAACTTTTCAGCTGCTTAAGCAGGGTGCAGTCACGATTGCCCTCAGTTATGTGATCTCTAGTGTGATTGTCGGAGTATTGATGCTGGGTGTGGGCTTCTATTTAACTCAGCTGGCTTTAGCGCAGGCATAAAAAAGTCAGGAAATTGGAGGTAATTTCCTGACATAAACCGCGATTTAAATTGAGAGTAAAAATCGGAGGTTTTAAGTTTAACCACGTTTAAAACGGGCAAAACGTTTGTTAAAGCTCGCTACGCGACCTTCATTACTGGTTTGACGTTGCTCACCGGTATAAAACGGATGTGAAGCACTCGAAATATCCAGGGTGACATAAGGATAGGTCTTACCTTCATATTCCTTGGTCTGGCTAGAAGTCATGGTGCTGCCAATCACGAAGTAGGCATCAGCATTGGTGTCATGAAATAAAACTTCTCGATATTCGGGATGAATGTCTGGACGCATCGTAATATTCCTCTTGTAATTTAAGAGTAATGTTATAATGTAACATTTGATATTTCAAGTGAAGTAGGGTTACAGCTTGTAAGCTTATTACTTCAACTTAACTGCGACTTGGCACGATTTCTTCAAATACATCACTCAAATCATCATGTACTTTCAAATGAATCAAGTTCCAGTATTGTCCGGAAATAGTACGGTTTACCATCAGGGTATCCGGCGACGGTTTGAATACATCCCAATATTTCAGAGAAGGTTTGAGCAATTCCATTCCATCATGATGTGCTGAGTTTTCAGCAAAATCATAATTGGTAGTTAAAGGACGCATCAGCACTTCTAGCCATTGCTCATACAGATCGGCCGGGAATTTTCCGGTTTCTGTCAGGGTATGCAAGGCATCCAGTTGCTGTTCAATGGTCGAAATATCCTTGTCACGGGCTGCATGGATCAACTCTTTGAAATGAGTAATGATCTCGGTAGAAAGCGTTTTAACACCGCCGTAATCGTAAATAATCACCGAGCCATCTTCACGGAAGGCAAAGTTCCCTGGATGCGGATCACAATGGAAACGTTTCAGATAGAAAATTTCCTGACCAATCGCACGGAATAAACGGCGGCCTAGGGCATTACGGGTTTCTAGCGGCCATTGGCTGGCTGTTTCCATACTTTCACCCTGTTCCAAGCTTAGGGTCAGAATATGGCGGGAAGAATATTCACTAAATACTTTCGGAATCACAATTTGGTGATCGAGCGATTCATGAAAGGCACGCGCCACTTCTAGGTTCTGTGCCTCAATTTCATAATTGAGTTCATTGTCCAGACTATGCTGGATTTCCTTAAATAGCTGATCCTGCAATTTGCGGTCAATTTTCAGTACACCCATCAAACGTAAGGCAAGACGAACCTGTTTCAGATCACTTTCACAGGCTTCTTCCACTCCCGGATATTGTACCTTGACCACAACCTGCTGGCCATCGGGTAGCGTCGCTTTATGCACCTGTCCGATCGAGGCTGCGGCAAAAGGCTGCTCATCAAACTGCTGGAATAGGTCCTGCAAAGATTTACCTAATTCTTTTTCAACCTGTGACTGAATCTCTTTAAATGGCATCGGTGGAGCCTGACGCTGCAATTTGGAAATGGCTCGAGCAACTTCAGGCGGGAAAATATCTTTATATTGTGAGGCAATCTGGCCGACTTTCATCACCGCACCTTTCATTTCCCCCAAGGTATCAGCAATCTGTACTCCAATATCCTGAAATAATTTACTGCGTGCAGCATTTTTCTGCTCTTCATCCGCAGTTAAATTTTTAATCGAATTGGATAGGGTTTTACTTGCAATACTTGCGGTCATTCCAGCCAATTTCATAAAGCGGCGACCAGGCGTTCGAGCCGTTTTTGCCATGCGAGATTCCTCAAAATCACCATTTTTATGGGTGTATTTGATCATAGGTGACAAACTATAAATTGCCTATATTTAATTGTAGATGTTATGTTGCAAAGCTTCTCAAAGTATTCATATTTGCTTGATATTGTTCATTTGATTTATGCAATTTTTAAACCAACTCGGCGTATGTACGGCAGTTTTTAAATCAATTATTTAATTATTCTTGCGCGAGCAAAGCATGATTTTTAAGTGCCTTTCTATGATGAAAGGCTTAAAATAATGGCATCTCAAGATCAAGAAATTTCAATGAAAGTCTATCGATATTTTACTGGCAAAGATGATGTGAATTTTTGTGCCCGTGTGACCAAGGCACTCAATGAAGGCTATGAGCTTTATGGTGCACCGACCATGACCTTTAATGGAACAGATGTGATTGTGGGGCAGGTAGTAATTAAGGAAGTGGCAGATGAGTCGGAAATTCCACAGGGATTGAAAGATGCATTAAATCAGTAATTCAATGCATCTTTTTTAAATAATAAGAGGATTAGGCACGCTGGCTTAAACGTTTGTTATTGCCATAAAGCCGTGCCAGCAACAGGACACAAGCCACACTGAGACCGACAATCAGTCCGACCCAGACACCTGCCGCCCCCATATCGCCAAAACGGGACAAATAAACTCCAACCGGGAAGGCAATCACCCAGTAAGCAATCATGGTGATCCACATCGGGCCTTTGGTATCCTGCATACCGCGTAAGCAACCTGCAGCACTGATCTGCCAGGCATCCATCAGCTGATAGGCCACTGCAAAGAGCACCAGATAAAGCGCAATCTGGGTCACCATAGGATCAGAGGTATAAAGCGCTACGATTTCACTACGGAACACCCAGAGTAATAACATGATGAGCAGAGCCAAAATCGTCGCGGTCATCAGACCTAAGCCTTGCACTCTACGCATGGCATCCCAGTTCTGTTCACCATAATAAGTTCCCACCCGAATGGTTAGTGCAATGGCGAGAGACATCGGAATCATGAACAGCTGTGAGGTAACAGAAATAGCAATCTGGTGAGCGGCCACAATGGTTTCACCCAATGGGCTCAAGACTATCGCTGCGGTACTAAAAATACTCACTTCAAAGAAAATTGCCAGTCCGATCGGAAAGCCCAGCTTTAAAATCCGTTTCAGCCAATATCCGTTCAGCTTTTCCCAGTGACTAAATGGCTGACTGCTTTGATAGACCCGATTTTTAAAAATATACAGTGCCAGACTCATTAACATGAGCCATTGCAGAATTGCTGTGGCAAAACCACAACCGGCACTGCCCAGTGCCGGAATAGGGCCAACTCCATACATAAAAATGAAGTTTAATGGAACCAAAAGCAGTAGCGCCATGAGGCTAATAGCAGTGACCGGACGTGGATAACCAATGGCTTCAGAATAACCACGTAAAGCCGCATACATGGTCACAGCAGGCATACCAAAGCCGATGGCATGTAGGAACAGACCAGCCTTAGGTTGCAAGCTTTCTGGGACACCTAGTAAAGGTAAAGAGAGGGGCAAAACTTGTAAAACCAGACCCGCAATCACCCCAAGGATGAATGCGACCCATAATGATTGTCGCGCAATTGTGGCAATTTTCTCAGGTGTACGTGCACCTTTAGCTTCAGCGACTAGAGGCGTGGTGGCGATCATGATGCCACTGAAGAGTAGCATGACTGGAATCCAGAGGCCGACACCAACCGCAATCGCTGCCAGATCAGTTGGTGAGAGACGCCCGGCCATAATGGTATCAATCAGGCCCAAACCTGCCTGGGAGAATTGTGTGACCATAATGGGCAACATCAGATGGAACAGCTGTTTTAATTCATAACGACGGGTTGTGGCTGTCAAAACATTCGACACAAAAATTACTCATTAGTGATCATGTGCTTAGAGATAAGGTTTAGCGTTGTAAAGTGAGAAGCACACCAATAAAAATCACCACGCCACCTAAAAGACGTTGCCAGTTCACCGGCATTTTTTCATTGCCCAGCAGACCAAACTGATCGACGATCATGGACATCACCATCTGACCAAAAATAATCATTCCGGTCAGTGTCAGGAAGCCCATTTTAGGTGCAGCATAAATGCTCATGCTGATCGCATAAACACCCAAAAAACCACCTAACCAGAGATACCAGGGAATTGCCATCAGCTCCTGTAAGCCTGGTTTGGGATGTGACTGAAACAGCACGATGCCGGCAAGTACTATTGTACCAATCAAAAAGGAAAAAAATGCAGCTTGAATAGGAGAATATAAATATTCTTTTAATTGGGTATTAATAGCCGTCTGTAAGGTCAGCAAGACCCCGATTGCAAAGACCAAAGGCAATAAAATAAGGAGCTGGGAGGATATTTTCATAATTTTAACTATCTAATTCTATTTAAATTTTTAAGCATTAGGTGATGGCGATTTTAATTTTAGCAGTGTTGTTGCCGAGTCATGTTAAAATTACGCTAGATCTTGTAGTTGTTTTTGAGTAGTTCTTTGGCTGAATTGAATCCTGCACTTATTCCCTTATCCCTGTATATCCATATGCCGTGGTGCGTACGTAAATGTCCGTATTGTGACTTTAACTCGCATGCCGTACCTGATGGAAAACTGTCTTTGGACCTGGAGCGGGAATATCTGCATGCGCTGGTAGAGGACTTTAAAACTCAGGTTGATTTTGCCCAAGGCCGTTCGATTCATAGTGTATTTATCGGTGGGGGAACGCCATCACTGATCTCTGCTGCAGGTTATCAGTGGCTGTTTACCGAACTGAAAGCACTGATTCCTTTTGAAGAAAATTGTGAAATCACGCTGGAAGCCAATCCAGGTACAGTGGAGCATGATCCATTTGCTGGCTATTTAGCAGCTGGTATTAATCGTCTGTCGATTGGCGTGCAAAGTTTTAATACCGAGCATCTGAAAAAGCTGGGCCGAATCCATAGCAATGAAGATGCGATCTCGGCGATTGGCCTGGCGCGTGATGCTGGTTTTCAACGGATTAATGTGGATTTGATGCATGGCTTACCTGAACAGACACTAGAGCAGGCACTCAATGACCTGAAACTGGCAGTCGAGAATGGTGCTACGCATATTTCCTGGTATCAGTTAACTATTGAGCCGAATACTGTGTTTTTCCGTACTCAGCCGATTTTACCGGTCGATGAAGTACTGGAAGAGATTCAGGAACAGGGCGAGGCCTATTTAAAAGCCAATGGCTTTATCAATTATGAAGTCTCTGCCTGGCGTAAAGAATTACCCTCGGCACATAACCTGAATTACTGGCAATTTGGTGATTATCTGGCCATTGGAGCAGGGGCGCATGGCAAAGTGACTCAACCGGATGGTGTTTGCCGTTTCCAGAAAACCCGTTTGCCCAAAGACTATTTAGCCAAAGTGCCAGCCGAACATTTGCAGTTTAAGCGCATCGAAGCGGCAGATATGCCGTTTGAATTTATGATGAATGCCTTACGTTTAAATGAGGGTGTGGAAGCGAAGCTTTATCTTGAGCGAACAGGCTATAGTCTGGATACACTGGATGAATTGCTGACTTCATTGCGCCAACGTCAACTGATGGTAGAAGATACAGAACGTCTGGCATGTACTGAGCAAGGTCACATCTTTTTAAACTCTGTGCTGGAAGAGTTTCTTTAATTGCCTAATCTATCCGAATAATTAATCCAGTTTAAAAAGAAAAAGCCCGATGAGTTACATCGGGCTTTTTCTTCTCTCTCCACTATGCATTTAAGCCATTCGGATTAACGATACCTAAGTGGTAACTTGTGATGCGGGCCATTGTGATGGTTTTTGTTGAAGAAGCCCTTATGGTCTTTCTTGCTAAATTTATCATAACGATCATGCTGGTTAAAATGCGCTTTAGGAGGTGCTTTATGGAAACCACCTCTAATGCGGCATTGGTTTCTTATCAAAATGATGCGCTGATGGCGTTGGATGACGATGATCCGGTCCAGGAGCTGCCATTACTGACATGGTAGCTGTTGTTGCGATCAAGCCAATCATTAAAGAAGAAACTAATTTTTTCATGATCATACTCATATTTATTCAATGAGTTCATCATAGGAGTCAGTGATGTAGGGAAGATGGAGCCGTAGACAAGACTTTTGTAAATTTCAGAATTTCTTTTAATTTCGTATATAAGTAATTAATAAATAACAATTTTTATTAAAACTTCTATATTTTTATGGGCAATTTTTGATTTTAAAATCATCAAAATTCTTCTCAGTTTCTTCATGTTTTAACCTGAATAAATTTAGATGAAGAAATTTAGGACAAGATGATGAATGAAAAGCGAATATTTTTAATTATCTTTAAAATTTAATTAATTGATCTAGAAACTAAAATTAGCCAATTTAAGGTACAAAAAAAGCACTCTAATGAGTGCTTTTTTTCATCTTCGCAATATTAGATTGCAGTGATGTTAGTCGCTGTAGGACCTTTTTGGCCTTGAGCTACGCTGAAAGAAACCTTTTGGCCTTCAGCTAAAGTTTTGAAACCTGAACCTTGGATTTCGCTGAAGTGAGCGAAAACATCTGGACCATTGTCTTGTTGAATGAAGCCAAAACCTTTAGTTTCGTTGAACCACTTTACTGTACCGGTAACTGTGTTAGACATAATATAACCTATTGAATCTTATGGATTTATAGTCAAAATTTCAGATGACTAGCTGTAACTTTGAAAAATAAAAAGGATGGAGCTTATTGATCTTTAAAACGAAGGTTTATGACTAAAACTGCGATACTTAAAAGAAGACTAACCAAAACAAGAATTTTTCTAGTTATCGCCATCATACCCTGTATTTATAGATATTCAAGTAAATTATATGGATTATTTAATAGACGTCTGAAAATTATAGATATAAATTTGTGTAGTTTGTGTACGCAGCAGATTTTTCTTTGTATCAAGTCATCATTTTGACATATGAAAAAGAGCGCCGTAGCGCTCTTTTTAAAGCTAAAACCTAAGTTTTTGACTTAGTAATCAAAGCTGAAGTGTTCTGCTGCCAGTGAAGTCATGGTTTTTGATGGATTTACCATTGCTTCAGCATGGCCTTGGGCACGTGGCAATAAACGCTCAAAGTAGAAATCAGCAGTTTTAATTTTCGCTTTGTAGAACTCTGGAACTTCTGCACCATCACCAGCAACCAATTTCGCTGAAGCCACTGCAGCTTGTTGTGCCCAGAAGTAAGCCATCATGACGTAACCCGAGAACATCAGGAAGTCCACAGAAGCAGAGGATACGATATCACGATCTTTACGTGCTGCCAGCATGATACGTACAGTTAACGCGTTCCACTGTGCACATAGCTTGGTCAGGTCCCAGGCAAAACGGCGCATGTATTTATTACGTGCATGCTGACCACAGAATTTCAGAATTTCAGCGGTGTAATCACGAATCACTTTACCTTTAGAGGTCAGCAGGACTTTACGACCAATCAGGTCAAGCGCCTGAACACCAGTCGTTCCTTCGTACAGGGTGGAGATACGTGAGTCACGAACGATTTGCTCCATGCCCCATTCTTTGATGTAACCATGACCACCAAATACTTGCATACCGTGGTTCGCTGCTTCATAACCCATTTCAGTCAGGAAGCCTTTCAGAATAGGGGTATAGAAACCTAAGTGATCATCCTGCTGTTCAAATTCAGCAGTATCACCACGCAGCAGAGCATCATTCATGTTATCTGCGATTTGTGCTGCATGATAGATCATGGCACGACCACCTTCAGCAATCGCTTTCTGGGTCAACAGCATACGGCGCACATCGGCATGGTGGATAATCGCATCCGCCACTTTTTCTGGATCTTTTTTACCAGACAGGGCACGCATCGACATACGTTCTTTGGCATATGGCAATGCACCCTGGAACGATAGTTCTGCATGACAGATACCTTGGATTGCGGTACCAATACGCGCGGTATTCATGAAGGTAAACATGGCATGCAAGCCTTTGTTTGGCTCGCCAATTAAATAACCTACTGCATTGTCAAAGTTTAGTACCGCTGTTGCAGAGGCACGGATCCCCATTTTGTGTTCAATCGAACCACAGTTCACCGCATTGCGTTCACCAATACCGCCATCTTCAGTGGCAATAAATTTCGGTACGATGAACAGGGAAATGCCTTTAGTGCCTTGTGGCGCATCTGGAAGGCGTGCCAAAACGATGTGCACGATATTTTCAGTTAAATCGTGTTCACCCGCAGAAATGAAGATTTTAGTGCCAGAAATCGCATAAGTACCATCAGCTTGCGGTTCTGCTTTAGTTTTTACCTGACCCAGGTCGGTACCACATTGTGGCTCAGTCAGACACATGGTTCCTGACCAGGTACCTGCAACCAAATGCGGTAGATAGGTGTTTTTCTGCTCGTCAGTACCATACTGGATGATGGTATTGATACAGCCCACGCTCAAACCTGGATACATCTGGAAAGACCAGTTTGCTGTACCCATCATTTCGGATTTGATCAGGTTTAAAGACATCGGCAGGTTTTGACCGCCAAATTCTTCAGGATAAGACAGACCTTGCCAGCCACCTTGCACGAACTGATCATAAGCTTCCTTGAAGCCTTTAGGTGTGCGTACTTCGCCATTTTCAAAATGACAGCCTTCTGCATCGCCGGTCTGGTTCAGTGGAGAAAGTACATTTTCACAGAAATCTGCCGCACCTTCTAGAATCATGTCTACCGTATCTGCATCGGCATATTCGCCATTTGACAGTTTTTGGTAATGTGCAGGGTAATCAAGCACTTCATTCATTAAGAAGCGAATATCACGTAAAGGAGCTTTATATGCTGGCATGCGTTTAATCCTGATTAAAATAGTTTTGGATTATCTGTATCGATTCTATGATTATTCACATTGGGGATAAAAAAACATTGATAAAGACAACAAATAAAAATGTCAGAAAAGCGAATCGAGAAGATCAGACAAGTTTAAAGATTAAATAACGGAACTCTCCATCTTTAAATAAGGCACTTCTATTTAAAAATGCTTATCTGTCTGGACTTTAATCAACATTTAGGGAGATTGTCTAGGGGTATTTTTGTATGAATTGTACACGAATGTTAGGGTCTAATCATTGGATAAATCATGTCATTAAATCCAATTTAATTTTATTATTTTTAATGAAAGGAAAAGAGCGAACGGATTAATGACTAACCCGTTCATCTCAAAAATATTCAGAATTAAAGAAAATCTTTCAACTCAGGTTTTACTCCGTTCCAGATATAGAAAGATTCAATGGCCTGACCGACTAGCATGCCGAAACCTTCAGAGGTAGGGACGCCACGGGCTTTGGCTTGATCTAAGAACGTGGACGGTTTGCCATAGGCCATTTCATAGGCATGTTTAAACTGTAGAGCTTCAGGTAGTACCAGCGCATCACCACTAAGACTGGCAGAAGTCGCATTAATTACAATATCAAACTCACCGGCTAAATCAGTTAAGGCAATGGCTTGTAACTCCGCTTGAGGCACAGCGTCTTTTAGATCGGCAACCAGTTGTTCTGCACGTGACAAAGTACGGTTAGCAATGATAATCTTCTTCACACCAGCCTGTACCAATGGATAGATCACGCCGCGGGTCGCGCCACCAGCACCAATAATCAGGATATCGGTATTTTCCAGAGTCCAGTCAAGAGCACGAATAGCCTCGACTAAGCCTTGTCCATCAGTATTGTCGCCATGCAGAATGCCATCTTTCATCCATAGGGTATTCACGGCTTTGGCGATTTTGGCACGTTCGGTAAGGACTTGGCATTGGGCAAAGGCCTGTTCTTTGAAGGGCACAGTCACATTCATGCCAATACCGCCCTGAGCAAAAAATTCCTGGATATTGGCTGTGAAACCATCCAGAGGGGCAAGGCGTTTGGTATAGGTCAGATCGACCCCGGTTTTGGCAGCGAAAGCCTGATGCAGTTCAGGAGAGCGTGATTGTTCGATGGGGTTGCCAATGACGGCAAATTGCTTGCTCATTTCACCATGTCCATGTGCGGAAATGGCCATTAATATACGTGAAAATGCAGGAGGGCTAAAGCCTGTCAGCAGTGAAAAGCAGGCTAAAGATTAAAGGTTTAGGAACTGCAAATCTCAATAATATGTTCGACAAAGAGCAAGGCCATACTAAATAAGGTTCCGGCAATCGTGAGGACACTCACAGAAATGGCAACTACATCTAAAATCAGGTTATGACTGATAACAGCGGTACTAATCGCACTAATACCAAGCGCCAGAAATAGCCAAAAGGCCAACGTAGCAGGATTAAGGTGAAGCTTAAACATTGTTATTTTTACCTAGCAGAATTTATCTTTATCAGAGTTAAGATCAAGGAGTAGATCCTGAAATATCTTTCTGAGTTGCAGTATAGAGGATTTATCCATTAAAAAAGCCCTCGATCTGAGGGCAATTTGTATTTAAATATTTTGATTGCTTTATTTAGTTTTTAATTCTGTTAACCAGTCATATGGTTTAAGGTAGTAATCGGTCAAGCGTTTTTCTGGTGATCCTTCGGCCCATTCTGGACGGTATAACCAGCCGGTAAGAGGTGGCAGGCTGACTAGAATTGATTCAATCCGGCCACCGGTCTGCAGACCAAACAGTGTGCCACGGTCATATACCAGATTGTATTCCACATAACGGCCACGACGATACAGCTGGAAATCACGTTGTGCTTCAGTATATGGCTTGTCCTGATTGCGCTGGAAAATTGGCAGAATTGCTTCGAGATAACCATTACCTACGGCCTGCATATATTGAAAACAGGTTTCAAAATCCCATTGATTCAGGTCATCAAAGAATAGGCCGCCGACACCGCGCTGCTCATCACGGTGTTTTAGATAAAAATAATCATCACACCATTTTTTATGTTCCGGATAAACCTCTTCGCCAAAAGGCGCACAGAGATCATGCGCTGTCTGGTGCCATGACAGCACATCTTCATCATTTGGATAGAAAGGGGTGAGGTCAAAACCGCCACCAAACCACCAGATTGGATCCTGACCTTCTTTTTCCGCCACAAATAAACGTACATTGGCATGTGAGGTCGGGACGTTCGGATTTTTAGGATGGATAACTAAAGATACACCCATGGCTTGGGCTTTAGCTCCGGCTATATTCGGATGGCGTTCAGTGGCAGAAGCGGGCAGTTTGGAAATATTGATGTGAGAGAACATCACACCGCCTTTTTCAATCACCTTACCATTTTGCAGCACGCGTGAACGGCCACCGCCACCTTCAGGACGTTCCCAGTCATCAATCACAAATTCAGCTGTACCGCCACCGGCACGTTCCTGCTGTTCCAGCGCGGCACAAATCCGGGCTTGCAGGTCGAGGAGAAAATCGCGAACGCGTTGAATATCTGCAGAGGTAGGATGCTGCATCAGAACCCTCATAGGGAAATAAAAAGACTGATAACATCAAAGCATAAAATGGCCTAAAAATTAAGGTGTTTTTCTGGATGCTCACCATCTGTAACAACATTCAACCTAATGTTTTAGAAGGATGTGTAGAGCATTAAATCCGACCAGACTACTAGGTTGAATTCTTTTTTTGAGCTCCGCACAATAACCTCAACAGCGCTTATGCAGCGCATTAACCTGACTGATAAGGTGGTAGGCATTCATGACTGTGCAGGCAAATTCTCTCATTCAAAAATATAATGTCCCCGGTCCTCGCTACACCAGTTATCCAACCGTACCTTATTGGGAAGAGTCAGGATTTTCACTAGAGCTTTGGAAGCAGACACTAAAACGTTCTTTTCAGGAGTCGAATGCGACTGAAGGCATTAGCCTGTATATCCATCTGCCATTTTGTGAAAGTTTATGTACCTTTTGTGGCTGTCATAAACGGGTGACCAAACGTCATGAAGTCGAGCAACCTTATATACAAGCTGTGCTGAAAGAATGGGAGCTGTATTGTGAGTTATTAGAAGAAAAAACCATCATCAAAGAAATTCATCTTGGTGGTGGGACACCGACGTTCTTTTCCATTGAACATTTAACCCAACTCATTCAAGGCATTTTGTCCAAAGCCGAGATTGCAGCAGAACATGAATTCAGCTTCGAAGGTCACCCAAACAATACCACGCGTGAGCATTTGCAAGGCTTGTATGACCTGGGCTTTCGTCGGGTCAGTTATGGCGTGCAGGATTATAATGAAACCGTGCAGAAAGCCATTCACCGGATTCAGCCTTATGACAATGTTAAACAGGTGACTGAATGGGCACGTGAAATTGGTTATGAATCGATTTCGCATGATCTGGTTTTTGGTCTGCCATTTCAAAGCCTGGAGGATGTCTTAAATACCATCGATCAGACCAATTCCCTATTACCAGACCGTCTGGCTTTATATAGCTATGCGCATGTACCTTGGATTAAAGGGAATGGCCAGCGCGGTTTTAAAGATGCGGATGTACCGAAAGATGAGATCAAGCGTCAGTGCTATGAAGAGGGTAAGAAAAAGCTCTTGGCGCATGGTTATCATGAAATTGGTATGGATCATTTTGCGTTAGAGAAAGACAGTATGTATCAGTCTTTTCAGTCTAGAACTTTGCACCGCAATTTTATGGGTTATACCGCGTCTAAAACTCAGGTGATGATCGGACTCGGAATTTCTTCGATTAGTGATAGCTGGTATAGCTTTGCGCAGAATGTGAAAACTATTGAAGAATATTATGAACTGCTAGAACAGAATCAGATTCCAGTGGTGAAAGGGCATATCCTGACTCAGGAAGATCTGATTATTCGTAAACATATCCTGAATCTGATGTGTAGCTTTACTACTTCTTGGGCAAAACCTGACATGAAGTTTGCTGAAATTGATGAAGTTCTAAAGCAGTTGGTGGAAATGCAGCAGGATCAGTTGATCAAAATTGAAGACTCTTCAGTCACGATTTTGGAGAAAGGGAAACCATTTGTACGCAATATTTGCATGGCTTTTGATTTACGTTTAAAGCGTCGTATGCCAGAGAACCGGATTTTCTCGATGACGATCTGAATCTCCCCCTCTTGCGGAGCAGTGCTGCTTGTATCTTGATTGATATAGTGATTAGCTACCACTATACGCAAATTGTAGAGTTTGGAGTGCTGCTAAAATCTTAAATTTGAACCTGAGATAAAACCTACAATTTGCCCTTATCCC
>NZ_VPDM01000003.1:0-188372 GCF_013417645.1 Acinetobacter sp. YH12236 | reverse complement strand
AGAATGAGCTTTCATATTACCTCTATTGCTATCCTTAACCTATTGAAGTTTGATTCTTTGGCTTCCGCAGGTAATTTGCCTAAACATCTAGAAAGTTTAATGGAAAAATCTAAAAGGTATGTTTTACCGAAAAAAAGAAGTAGAAACTACCCACGAGTTGTGAAAGGGAAACCACAGAAATACCCAAAAAAATGCCAGTCAATCTCTTAACTGACTGGCATTACTTATTGATAAGGGCTTTTTTAATGGGCTTAATTTTCGATAAAGATCTTTTCAGGAAAAGTATAAACATCACAGTTTGGACCAGTACCGATCCGATCGATTACCACGAAATCACTTGGAGCTTCAAAGGTCAGCAAAGGATGATGCCAGGTACCGGCACGGTAATTTACACTTTGTGTACCATTACTGATAAAAGCCTGAATTTGACTGAGATCAGGCTTTTCATGATCCAGATTAGGCGCAACCACAATTAGAAATTTCTGGCCCTGCATCGGGATGAACGCTTGTGAACCGACAGGGTGACGTTCCAGCATTTCGATTGCAAAGGGAATGGCTGTAGTCTGAATATTTCTAAAAATACTTAGACCAACTTTAGCATCTGTTTCAGCAACCGCCAGAGCATGATAACGCTCGGTCTGCTGATCATTAATATGGAAAAAATCATTGCCTTCGCAGGCAATGACCTCTCCATAAGGCAAGAAACTTTCAGCAGTTAAGGGCTGTATTTTTATGGTTTGCATGCTCATAGATATAATTACTCAGGCAACTTTTCCCCACAGTCGAATCCGGCTAATGCCACCATCCGGAATCATGTTCACCCGAATATGAGAAATTTTTCCCTGTTTTAAGATTTCCTCAACAAAGCTATGAATATGATCCATCTGCATCTCTTGTGCTTCAAGCAGGAATGGCCAGAACATACTTTGCGGAATTAACTGCTGGTCAGTCGCATCTTCAATATAAATCGCTTGGATAGAGACTTGAGCAGGAAAGTTACCTTTAAAATGCGCGGTATCAATCTCAATTTTTTCAATCTGACCACTCTGACCCAGAGCCAAGATACACCAGTCAAAGCCGGGTGCACGACGGCGCTTGGTTTCCCAGCCATCACCCATATTGATGCCACGCCCCGGATTAATCAGATTACGTGGATGACCAAAGTGCGCATCACTATAGGCAATGACACGACCGCCATTTTCCAGAGCGACCAGATCAATCACCTGATTGCTGTCCTGAACCTGAATTTTTACTTCACCATAGACTTTAAAGCGAGCTACACCCCCGTCAGGGAAAATATTTAGGCGTACATGTGTAAAGACTTCGTCTGAATCAATATTAAAAATATGATGCTGGCTCGGACCTAATATACTGTTTGGTAAAATTGAGTGCCAGGTTGCGGTGCTTAAGTCACCATTTGGTGCATAGCAGGCTTCAACTGCAGCAGAAGCTGGATAGTTTCCGGTAAAGAACGTGGTATCAATATCTAGTGCTTTGATAGTTCCAGCCACACCTAGTTTGACAATGGCCCAGTCATAGCCGGCATGACGCTTGCGGCGGGTTTCCCAGCCGTCCATCCATTTACCATGATCATCAAATTTATCTTCAACAAAAATTGGTGCATCAAATTGCAACATTCGTTTTGCTTCAGCAAAAAAATCATCTGAACATTCAAGAATTTCTGCACCAATCCGGCTATCAGCCAGGTTGGTAAGCTGCTGGATATGCGCAGGGATCTCGAAAATGGGTGCAAATAATATTGCCATAACTATGTTCCATTCAAATTATGTTTAACGTGAATCTAATTTTTTATAAAAGTCTGTAATTCTGCTGAAAGACCTTATAAAAACAGGTTTTTAATGAATAGATGAATGCACGGCTTGTGCCAACTTTTGAGAAAAATCAGTGCATTATTTTCGAAATGGCACGCTTTTAGCTACACAGGGGGGAAGAAACACAATTTTGAGAGGAGCAAATAGATGGAGATTACAATTATTGGTGCAGGGATGGGGGGATTGACCACAGGAATTGCACTAAAAAAGTTTGGACATAAAGTCACCATCTATGAACAGGCAGAAAAGATTTTACCGGTGGGCGCGGCGATTTCACTTTGGTCAAATGGGGTAAAATGTTTGAATTATCTGGGCTTAACTGAACAGGTCGCCAAGCTCGGTGGTCAGATGGATCAGCTGGCTTATATTGATGGCTTGACCGGCGACACCATGACCCAGTTCAGTTTATTGCCATTAATTGAAGAAGTGGGACAACGTCCATATCCGGTGGCACGTGCTGATTTACAGAACATGCTGATGGACGAGTTTGGCCGTGAAGATATTCAGCTTGGCAAGAAAATGGTTGAGCTACAAGAACAGGAAGACGGTGTTCTGGTTAAATTTGCGGATGGTACAGAAATCAAAACAGACCTATTGATTGGTGCAGATGGTACCCATTCCATTACCCGTGCCTATGTACTGGGTGAACAGGTTTCTCGTCGCTATGCCGGTTATGTCAACTGGAATGGTCTGGTAGAAATTTCAGAAAAGCTTACTCCAGCAGATCAATGGACCACATTTGTCGGGCAAGGTAAGCGCGTTTCGCTGATGCCTGTGGCAGACGGAAAATTCTATTTCTTCTTTGATGTACCGTTGCCAGTTGGTTTAGAGAATAATCGGGCAGAATATAAAACCTTATTGAAACAGTATTTTGAAGGCTGGTGTGCGCCGGTTCAGCATCTGATTGATGCGCTGGATGAACAGAAAACTAATCGGGTTGAAATTCATGATATTGAACCGTTTGCCCAGTTCTATAAAGGTCGTGTTGTAATTGTTGGTGATGCCGCACATAGCACCACACCGGATATTGGTCAGGGTGGTTGTCAGGCCATGGAAGATGCGATTTATCTGGCAAGATCTTTACAGATTAATACGCTGGGTCTGGAAGATGCCTTGAAACGCTATCAAAATAAACGTAATGAACGTGCCAATGAGCTGGTATTACGTGCGCGTAAACGTTGTGATGTCACACATATGAAAGATGAAGCCGTGACCAAAGAATGGTATGAGGAACTGCGTAAAGAGCAGGGACCGCATATCATGAAAGGCATTATCAGTAATATTATTGGCAATCCTTTAGATTAATTCTGCGTTTAATCTCTTGGCAAAAAGCCCTTCAATGATGAAGGGCTTTTTTATATTTAAATAACAGCAATTCGATAATGATTTTTTAGGCCGCAAGTAAAGCTTTCGCTGCCTGCCGATGTGCAGCTTGAACTACTTCAAGATCCAGATTCAGGATTTCCCGGTCTTTAACGACCCATTGTCCATTCACCATGACATGTTCGGCACGGTCTGCACCGCACAGTAACAGGCCGGCAATCGGATCATGAATCCCTGAAAAACGCACATCATCCAGACTATAAAAAGCTAAATCTGCCTGAAAATCTGCTGCGATTTGTCCTAGGTGCTTTTCACGTCCCAGTACCTGTGCCGAGCCTTGTGTGGCCCAGGTTAAAGCACGTTCAGGCGTAATCACTTCTGCACCATATTTTAAACGTTGTAAATACATCGCCTGCCGAGCTTCCAGAATCAGGTTAGACGCATCACCCGAAGCAGAGCCATCCACACCTAGACCAATGACTGCTCCTGCTTCCAGTAGATCCATGGTTGGACAAATCCCTGAAGCCAGACGCATATTGGAATGCGGACAATGACAGATACCGACTTGAGCCCGCCCTAAGCGTTGGATCTCATCGGCATCAAAATGAATGCCATGCGCCAGCCAGGTTCTGGAATTAAGCCAGCCTACACTTTCCAGATAATCGACGGTGCGCATGCCAAATTTAAACAGACAAAATTCTTCTTCATCCAGTGTTTCGGCCAGATGGGTATGCAGACGTACATCCAGTTTTTCTGCCAGTGCAGCACTTTCTCGCATAATTTCTTGGGTGACTGAAAATGGTGAACATGGTGCAAGCGCAATATTGACCATCGCATCAGCACTACGCTGGTGATATTTCTGCACCAACCGTTCTGAGTCCAGCAGAATGGTGTCCATATCCTGTACGGTATGCTGTGGTGGCAAGCCACCAGAATCTTCACCCAGACTCATGGAACCTCGGGTCAGCATGACCCGAATCCCTAATTGTTCTGATGCTTCAACCTGAACATCAATGGCATCGGACAGCTGCTGTGGAAACAGATAATGGTGATCTGCAGAAAAGGTACAACCGGAAAGCAGTAATTCAGACAATGCAATTTGAGTGGCTAGATAATGCTGTTCAGTATTCAATTTGGCCCAGACCGGATATAAGGTTTTTAGCCATGGAAATAGCGGAGCATTGACCACGGGAGCCCAAGCACGGGTCAAGGTCTGATAAAAATGATGATGGCTATTAATCAGTCCCGGTGTAATCACCAAATTCTGGGCATCAAAGAACTGGTCATAAGGCGATGCTGGGGTTTGTCCCAAAGCCACCAGTTCAATAATTTTGCCATCGCGGATGACCAAGCCACCACGGGCATCCAGATCATTTGCGGTAAATACAGCAAGAGGATTTTTAATCCATAAGGTTGTCATATCTTTTTTCCAATAAGTTTTATTTGTGCTGCACATGAATCAGGCAGCACATGAGGCATTGAGCTGTTGTAATTTGATTTTCAAATGTTCCATCTGGTCGATCAGATAGTTCATCATGATTTGTGAGATACGGGAAATTTGCCGTTTCGGTGCCACACAAAGGGCAAGGGTCAGTGGATGCATACCTTTTTCAATGATCGGTTTAAACACCAGTTCATCACGTTCTAAATAAGGCAAAGCATCGATATAGGACAGTACCCCAATCCCTAAGTTGCGCTCTGCCAGAGAGGTAATCATGCGAATGTCATTACACTCCAGCTTTTGCTGTGGCATAAATTGGTGATGTTTATACAGGCTATAGACATAGTCATGAATGATTAAAGGGGCACAGGGAATGAGATGCTTAAAGTATAAAGTGTCGGAAAAATAGATTTTTTCTGCCTGAGCTAAAGGATGAGATTTGGCCATCACAAATCCAACCGGGATTTCCACAAAAGACATGACTTCGAGCTGATTATGACTTTTAGGATTAAGCAGAATGCCAAAATCAACTTCAGCATCCATAATCATTTTAGAGACGGTATCACTTTCCTGAATCTGGATATTGAAATTGATCCAGGGATAGTTTTCATACATATATTGTAGAGAATCTAAAACGAAACCGTCACTGAGTGCCGCAATGAGTCCGAGTTCAATGCTGCCGCGTGATAAACCCTGAATTTCATCAAAACGTACACAGGTCTGATGGAATTCTTTTTGCCATTTGAGTAAATCTGCATACAGCAATTCACCCGCTAATGTCAGCTTCAGGCCACTCGGCAACCGTTCAAAAAGCACGATGCCAAATTCTTCTTCTGCTAGAGCAATCTGACGATGAATCGCGGAGACAGAAATATAAAGCTGATCAGCTGCTTTTCTGAGGCTGCCTGTTTTGGCTACGGCAATAAAATATTCTGAAAATCTTGAAAAAGTAATATTCATAAAATCACGTCAATCCACCTGCACATCGTTTTAATCACATAATTTTCAGCTAGAAACTAAGTGATTCTGGTTCTATGTAAGTGGATAAGCGATTTCTGTGCCAATTTTCAAAGAAATGGAACAGTAAAAGTTTTGTGTTCTATTTTTTGGAACACGGGCTACGAAACATTCTAATAGACAGTAGAACAGGCATTTGGCTAATTTTATAAAAGAACAACAAGGCAGCTTAATGAAATAAAAATTTAAGCCGTTGTCATGCAATAAATATTTGTGAGTGAACTATGAATGCGATCCCGGTGCTTAATTTATTCAGTCAACCGCACTGTAGCGGCTTTGACCCATCAGACTGGAATATCCTGGCTCAGCATTGGTATCCAGTTGCCCGTATTCAGGATGTGAGTACTACGCCACAGCAGGTACAACTTCTGGATGTGAAGATGGCCCTATATCAAACTGAGAGTGGCAGCATTCATCTGGTTCGTGATATCTGTCCGCATCGTGGTGTGCCATTAACCAAAGGCTGGGTAAAGGGTGAAGAAATCATTTGTCCTTATCACGGTCTGCATTACAACACTCAAGGAAAATGCACCAAAATACCGGCTCAACCAGAACTGACTAACATTTCGGATCGTTTTACCTTAACCAAGTTTCCAGTAGTCTTGAAATACGGTCTGGTCTGGACAAGCCTGTTTAGCCGGGATGAATCAGAAGCTAATTTCCCTGATCTGGATACCTGGGAGAGCGAAGAGCACCAATCGATCTTACCGCCATTTGTTGATATCGGTGGTTCAAGTGGCCGGCAGCTGGAAGGCTTTATTGATGTGGCGCATTTTGCCTGGGTGCATCATGAATCGTTTGCTTCTCGTGATAACCCGATCGTGCAAAAGTATTCAACTGTACGCACCCCTTATGGCTTGCATACGGAATATGTCAGCGATGTCAGCAATTATCCGCATGGCCTGCAGCATCTGGCCCCAGAAGGATTCTTGTGGAAACGTGTGTTTGATGTCTATCCACCATTTTCAGCGATTTTAACAGTGCATTTTCCGGAAAATGGCATCCTGA
This sequence comes from Acinetobacter sp. YH12236, assembly GCF_013417645.1. NCBI lineage: Bacteria > Pseudomonadati > Pseudomonadota > Gammaproteobacteria > Moraxellales > Moraxellaceae > Acinetobacter > Acinetobacter sp. YH12236. The sequence goes on along the minus strand of NZ_VPDM01000003.1, from coordinate 181,751 downwards.
AAATTCTGAATGCCTGCTGTCCGGTATCTCATAATCAAACCCGTTTATTTGTGCCATTGACCCGTAATTTTGATACGACTGGTGATCTGCAAGCGGTTTATGACTTTAATGCGCAGATTTTTGCTGAAGATCAGGACATGGTCGAAAGCCAGAAACCAGAAGAATTACCTTTGGATATCACTATGGAAGCACATTTTGAAGCTGACCGTTCTTCGACAACTTATCGCCGCATTCTGGGGGAATGGGGCCTAAGCAAACGCTATATTGTTTAAATTAAATTTCCTCCTTTATGCACCCTGGTCTGTTGGGGTGCTTTTTTATTCCATATATGTCGAAAATCCTCTTTTTAGAGGAGCTATGACCATTGAACTACTAATTTTAGAGTAATTTATGCCACAGCCTAGCCATGAGCAAATGCTATCTTTTTTAAGATTATCCAATAAGGTTGCCAAGCGGGCAATGTCTTTAGGCCATCATCCTTTTGGTTCGGTGCTGGTTGCACCTGATCATGAAACGGTTTTACTGACCCAATGTAATATTGATACGGTCAACCATGCAGAAAGTACTTTAGCCCGGATCGCAGCCAGCAATTTTACGCCGGATTATCTGGCTGAATGCACCTTATATACGGCAGTTGAACCTTGCTGCATGTGTTCTGGAACGATTTATTGGGCCAATATCGGGCGGGTGGTCTATGCCATGACCGAAGAAAAATTATTGCAATGTACTGGAAACCACAATGAGAATCCGACTATGAGTGTTTCTGCTGAGTATGTTTTTGCTCATGGTCAGAAGAATATTGAGCTGATTGGACCAATCATGGAACTTGAACAGGAAACGGTTCAATTGCAAAAAGACTTCTGGTCATCTCGGTGAAGATTTGAAATTATTCTTTTTATAATTCTACTTCATTTTATTTATATTATTTATAAGACCATAAAAACAGATTTTCCGGATTGTAGGCTCAATTTAAAACCCTGCAATCCAGTCTCTATTTTCTAAAAATACTTTCCTTAATTTTCTATTTTTAAAAATCCATTTTATTCATTCAGTGCATTGCCAATTATAAGCCATTTATTGGCGCACACGATTTAGAGCTGACGCACTTATCTAGCGCAGATCAAAAGAAAATCACAAGAATTTTTAAATTTTCAATTTTATTAATTTCTCAACCTTGAGCTGAGCTTGGTTTTCTAGCAACTTTACTCATTGTCTTAGATTGAAATCTATATTTCTCGGCTTATATTCTTAACTGTTCAACTTTTTTATACTCAATACTTGGTAGTAAATAATTGTAATTTATAAAAATAAATAAAAGAACAGATCATTCTAAAAATTATAAGTGTCTTGCAATCCACCTGTTCTATTTTTTGAACTGAATTGGAATAGAAGTTGCTAATTAATAGAAATATAGCAATCAGTAAAATTTTTGATATCGATTCAGATCTTTTAAAGCCGCTATTTATAAAACTCAAATGGCATTCACGGAGGCAATTTATGCTGAATATGTCCAAACATAAAAAGATAATGAAAAAATTTTCACTGCCTGTAATTGCGGCTGCAATTATTGGCTTGGGGATCAGTAGTCAGAGCTTTGCAGTCGATAAAGCTGCATTTGTCTATATTGGACCAACCAGTGACCATGGCTGGACGTATTCTCATGATCAGGGGCGTATTAAAGCTGAAAAAGCTTTGGGCGGAAAATTTAAAACGACTTATATCGAAAATGTACCTGAAACGGCCGATGCTGAACGTGTGATTCGTAATCTGGCACAGCAGGGCAATAAAGTGATTTTTGCGACCTCTTTTGGTTATATGAACCAGATGGAAAAAGTCGCGAAACAGTTCCCCAATACCGTATTCATGCACGCGACCGGTTATAAGCAGGGGAAAAACCTAGGCATCTATGATGTGCGTACCTATGAAGGTGCTTACATGCTGGGTGTAGTGGCAGGGCAAACCACTAAAACTAATACTTTGGGCGTTGTAGCTTCATTCCCGATCCCGGAAGTGGTTCGTAATATTAATGCCTATACCTTGGGTGCACAAAGCGTCAATCCTAAAGTCAAAACCAAAGTGATCTGGGTGAACTCATGGTTTAACCCGGGTAAAGAACGTGATGCGGCTTTGGCGCTGATTTCTCAAAAAGCTGATGTGCTGATGCAAAACACAGATTCTCCAGCAGTTGTGCAAGCGGCTCAACAAAAAGGCGTTTATGCCTTTGGTTGGGATTCAGACATGAGCAAATTTGGTCCTAAAGCACATCTGGCTGCTTCAGTATTGCACTGGGAAAAAATTTATACCCCAGCGATGCAGCAAGTGGCTAATAAAACCTGGAAACCTGCCGCTCTCTGGTATGGCGTAAAACAGGATGCAGTGAAAATTGAAAACTTCGGGCCTGCTGTTCCTGCCAAGGTGAAACAGTCCGCTTTAAATGCACAAAGTGCGATTCATAAAGGCACATTACATCCATTCCAGGGTCCAATCTATAAACAGGATGGAACTTTGGTGATTGCCAAAGGCGGAAAAATGACAGATGAAGCGCTTGGAAAAATGAACTTCTATGTGAAAGGGGTTGAAGGTTCATTACCTAAATAATTCTTTCACTATGTGTATGACTTAAAAATAAAAGAAAGTAAATCCTGAAAAACCATCCCCCAGTCCATGAATCACTTTATGGACTGGGCCAAAATGAGTGGAGACTGAGTTATGAGCGATCTGCCTCACATGTCAAATGACATCGAAATGTCATCGCTCAATGAGCAGCAAATTCCACGACTGGAGCTGATCAATATCAGCAAAAGCTATAACTCATTGAAAGCAAATGACAGTATTAATTTAAAAGTCCAACCTGGGCAAATTCATGCCATTTTGGGTGAAAACGGTGCTGGTAAAAGTACCTTGATGAAAATCATCTACGGCGCCACGAAATCAGATAGCGGTCATATCGTCTGGAATGGCAAAGAAGTACAGATAGAAAGTCCGTCGATGGCCAGAAAACTGGGCATCGGTATGGTGTACCAGCATTTCTCGCTGTTTGAAACTATGACTGTGGCTGAAAATATTTTATTAGGTCTGGATGAGAAAATAGACCTGAAAAGCTTAGGGGCTAAAATCACCGAAGTATCAGAACAATATGGCTTACCGGTAGATCCACGGCGTGAAGTTTTTTCTTTATCGGTTGGTGAGCGACAACGGGTCGAAATTATCCGCTGTCTACTCCAAAATCCTTCCTTACTCATTTTAGATGAACCGACCTCCGTATTAACCCCACAAGCGGTACGTCAGTTATTTAAAACTTTGCGACTGGTGGCTTCGCAAGGTGTTTCAATTCTTTATATCAGCCATAAATTACATGAAATCAAAGAACTCTGTGATGAAGCAACGATTCTGCGTAATGGCAAAGTCACCGGCTATGTATTGCCTTCTGAAAATAGTACCAGTGAACTGGCCAAATTAATGATTGGCCGGGAATTGCCGACGTATGCGCATGTTGAATATACAGGCGAACATCGCACGCTGTTTCAGGTAAAAAACCTGAATTACGAAACTGATGATCCGTTTGGTGTGTCCTTATCCAATATTCAACTCAACCTAAATTCCGGTGAAATTCTGGGCATTGCTGGTATTTCGGGTAATGGTCAATCTGAATTACTGGCTCTGCTTTCCGGTGAGCAAACGGCGAAAAAAGGTCAAGTCTTTCTATTAGATCATGACATTTCTGAACTCAGTGCAGGTCAGCGACGTGATCTAGGCTTGGGCTTTGTTCCGGAAGAGCGTTTAGGTCGTGGTGCTGTGCCGAATATGACATTGGCACAAAACACTTTATTGACTGCTTTTCGTCAGGGTTTAAACAAATGGGGCTTTATCCAGTTTGAGAAAACTGTCGCTTTTGCCCAGCAATGTATCGAAAAATTCGGAGTAAAAGCCGCAGGGCCACAAGCGGAAGCCTGCAGCCTTTCGGGCGGCAATCTGCAAAAATTTATTGTAGGGCGTGAAATCCTGCAACAGCCGAAAGTGCTGATCATCTCCCAGCCAACCTGGGGCGTTGATGTCGGCGCATCGATGTTTATCCGTCAAACCCTGATTGATCTTTCCCGCCAAGGCGTTGCGATTTTAGTGATTTCAGAAGAGCTGGAAGAACTGTTTGAAATTAGCGACCAGATTTGTGTTCTGGCTGGTGGAAAGCTGTCAGCACCTGTCCCGGCTAAAAATACCAATGCAGAACAGATTGGCCTGCTCATGTCAGGTATTCAGGCAGATCCAGCAATATTGGCTGAATCCGAGCCTGTCCATGAAGCGCATGCGTAGAGAAGAGGTGTAAATATGCATTTATTAGAACCTAGAGAACATCCTTCTCAATTAATGAAATGGCTCTCACCTGTGCTTGCATTACTCGCCATGCTGGCGGTAGGTAGCCTATTGTTTTTAATGCTTGGAGTGAATCCTGCTCAGGCTTTATATATCTTTTTTATTGAGCCATTGACTTCAGTCTATAATCTGAGTGAACTGATAATTAAAGCCAGTCCGCTGATTTTAATTGCCTTGGGTCTGGCTGTTGGGTTTCGTGCCCGTCTGTTTAATATTGGTGCTGAGGGGCAGTTGGCTATGGGGGCCATCTTTGGCGGTGGTATTGCCATCCTGTTTCATGAGCAGATCGGCTGGTGGATTTTACCTTTAATGGTGATTATGGGTGCGATTGGTGGTGCAATTTGGGGCCTGATTCCAGCGCTGCTAAAAACCCATTTTAATGCGCAAGAAACCTTGACCACCTTAATGATGAACTATGTGGCATTTTTCCTGCTGATGTATCTGGTCAATGGTCCATGGCGTGATCCAGATGGCATGAACTTTCCACAATCCTTAATGTTCTCGGAAAGCGCGACCCTGCCGCTGATTATGGAAGGCACACGGATTAACGCCTCAATTTTTATCACGATCATCGCAGTGGTGCTGTTCTGGGTTTTTATCCGTAAGAGTCTGATGGCTTATAAACTGGAAGTCAGTGGTCAGGCACCTTTGGCAGCTCAATATGCAGGATTTTCAGCAAAAAAAGCCATCTGGTTAAGTTTGGGAATTTCAGGTCTGATGGCGGGGATTGCCGGAATCTGTGAAGTTGCAGGTCCAATCGGCCAGCTCAATCCGAATATTTCACCAGGTTATGGTTATGCAGCCATTATTGTGGCTTATCTGGGCCGACTAAATCCAATTGGAATCGTACTTTCAGGTTTCCTGATGGCGCTGATCTATTTAGGTGGCGAACTGGCACAAATGCAGTTGCAACTCCCAGTCGCGATTACCGGAATTTTCCAGGGCCTGCTTTTATTTTTCCTGTTGGCTTCAGATGCCCTGATTGAAAACCGCTACCGTTTTACCAAAAAGAAAATCAAAAAAACCATGACCACTGCGCAAGCAGCCTGATCCAGACAGAAGAAGGATAACAACATGAGTATTGAATTAACCGCAATTGTTGCCGGAACTGTCGCTGCGGCAACGCCATTGATCTTTGCCGGGCTGGGTGAGCTGGTAGCAGAGCGTACCGGTGTCATCAATCTTGGGGTAGAAGGCATGATGCTGGTCGGTGCCATTGCTGGATTTGCTTTCGCTAGCCAGTATGAAGCCAGTGTCGCCAGCGCCTTATTTATGGGCGGATTGGCAGGCACATTGATGGCACTAATTTTTGCATTTTTTACCTTATCTTTAAGCACCAATCAATCCGCCTGTGGTCTGGCACTCACTATTTTTGGGATCGGGATTTCAGCCTTTCTAGGACAGAATTATGTCAGTACCGCCTTACCGGGTCTGGAAAACCTAAAAATTCCGGGACTCGCTGATATTCCATTCATAGGGCCAGTCCTGTTCCAGCAAAACTATGTGGTGTATCTGTCCATTCTTGCTTTTGTGCTGGTGTGGTGGGTACTGAGTAAAACCCGTTTAGGCCTGTTACTGAAAGCAGTAGGGGAATCTCCAGAAAGCGCACATGCCATGGGCTATAACGTGCTGGCGATTCGCTATGGTGCAGTCATGTTTGGCGGTGCAATGGCTGGTATTGGTGGTGCATTTTTATCTACGGTTTATACCCCAATGTGGATTGAAAATATGGTCGCAGGACGTGGCTGGATTGCAATTGCATTAGTGGTTTTTGCTGCATGGAAACCAACGCGCTTGATGTTGGGTGCATATCTATTTGGTGGTGTAACGATTTTGCAGTTTCATGCCCAAGCGCTGGGTCTAGAAGTACCGAATGAACTGTTATCGGCATTGCCATACATCGCAACCATTGTCGTCTTAGTCCTCATTTCACGTGACAAGAAGTTATTGAAACTCAATTTACCAGCGTCACTCGGCAAAACCTTTAGCCCTTAATCGGGCAAATCTCAGGAATTACTTTATGAAAATTATAAGCGCAGATTATGTCCTGACCATGAACTCCAACCTGGACTGTATTAAAGATGGTGCCATCCTGATTGATGGTGCTCTTATTAAGCAGGTAGGAACATTACAGGAATTAACTCAGCAATATCCTGAAACTGCAGTTACCCAGTATCCTAAAAGTTTATTGATGCCGGGCTTGATTAATACCCACTGCCACTCAGGCCTGCTACGCGGTACAGCTGAGGGTTTGCCAGTCTGGGACTGGTTGCAACAGTTTATTGACCCGATGCATCGGGTAGTGACTCCCGAAGATTCCAAAATTGCCTCTTATCTCTGCTATGCCGAAGCGCTGCTATCCGGCACGACTACCATTGTGGATATGTGGCGTTATATGGAAGGTAGTGCTGAGGCCGCACAGCAACTCGGTATACGTGCAGTGCTGGTGCCATATGTGGCTGAACATCCAGATCACAACTATTTTGAAACCCTCAATAGTAATGAAGCTTTAATTCAAAAATGGCATCAAGCCGCAAATGGGCGAATTCAGGTCTGGGTTGGCTTGGAACATCTGTTTTATGCTGAAGAAAAAGCCTTGGCACGTATCCAGAAAATGTGTCATGAATATCAGACGGGTTTTCACACGCATAGCAACGAAAGCAAGTTTGATGTTGAAGAAAACCTTCGACGTTATGGCGTGCGCCCGATCCAGACGCTGGAACAATTGGGCATGCTGGATGTACCTCAATGCCTATTAGCGCATTGTGTCTGGGCCAATTCAGCAGAGATCGAAATTTTAAAACACTATAATGTTGGTGTCGCACATAACCCGATATCGAATATGAAACTGGCATCTGGCGCCGCCCCCATTACGGAAATGCTTAAATATGGCATTGCTGTAGGATTAGGTACTGATGGCGAGAAAGAAAATAATAATTTAGACATGTTTGAAGAAATGAAAACTGCTTCATTATTGGCGAAGTTTTCCGGTTTGGATGCTGCAGCACTGGATTCATGGTCTGTCTGTCAGATGGCAACTCGGACAGGTGCCAAAGCCTTAGGCATGCAGGATCAGATTGGTTCGCTAGAAGCTGGGAAATTTGCTGATATTATTGCGGTAGATCTTGCGACACCGAGAATGACGCCTTTAATTAATCAGGGACCACTATTTAATTTACATACCAATCTGGTGCATGCAGTCCAAGGACAAGATGTGCATATGACCATGGTGAACGGCCAAGTGGTGGTAGAAAACCGAAAACTGGTACGTGCTGATCTACAAATCTTAATTGATCAGGTCAATCAGGCTGCTCCAGCCTTGTTCCAGCGACGCGCGAAATGGCTCGCAGAACAAGGAAGTGCGGTCAATGAATTACAGCGCCTGTAAATAAAGTTTAAAAACCAACCCTAACTTTAAACAGGCTTATCTATGCTCCAGAATGGATAAAAAGGCTTCGATAAAGTTAGGCAGTCTTTTATGATGGATCTGACCGACCTTGATCACTTCATAGGTTAGACCATCAGCCTGGAGGTTGTTACTTTCAGCTTTTAATTTCTGCAAGGTTAACTGCAAGCCTTTTAACCATTCTTCAAGCGCCTTGATCGGAATATCATTTTTAAGATCTCCACCTTGCATGGCAGTTTTAAAATGACTCAAGGTCGTACTATCCTTAAAGCAGGCTTCCACCTGATGTTCAGTACTTTCAAATAGGTCATGCTTGATCACAAATAAAAATTTTCCAATCGTTGGCTTAAGTGCGCTGAGATAAATATTTTTTTCATTCAGGGTATATCTTTTATTTCTGGTATTAATAAATTCTGAATTCCAGCCTTGGGACTCTAGAAAATGATCCATTTCAGCGAAGATGAGATCAGTGACTTGTTCCTCAATGCGTTCTGCGAGTTCCTTTAGTTCATGACTGAGCACGATCAGGTTATTTTCCAGCTTTGAGCGCTGGGATTTTTCTTCATCATGCTGCTTGGATTGGGTCAAAATGGCTTGGAAGCGTTGTTCAGGCGTCATGATTTTACTCACTTGATATGCAGCCTTGATCACTTAATCATGTGACTGAAAAGCTTTAATTGCAAGCAGGAAAAGAGAGGGGATATTTGGGAAGATTTTAAAGTAAAATATATACTTTTACTGACATAAATTATTGTTTTTAAATTTAATAATTATTATTAAAATATTTTTTATTTGGTTTTAAACTAGAATCGTTACATATTTTGTAGCGATTCAATTCAGTTAATGATCATTACTCGTTTTACTCAATATAACCCATTAAAAGATAAAACTTATATAAGGTGGTTAATAAGAATATTGATAGAAAGAATTAAACAAGATATACATCTATAATCTAATATGAATAGCCAATAATTATAATTTTTACATATATTTAAAATTTATTTAACAGATATCACTTTTTATCTTATTTAATGGTTTTAGATACTTTTATAGAACCAGATTTTTTCAATTTTCCTCGGTAACAAATTCAAGAATAGAAAGGCGATGACCATCAAGTTTCAGTATAAAAAACGCACAAAAAGACCAAATGTTTTTTATAACGCAATTTGAATTGGTAAATTTTTGTACAAAAGAACTGATGTAGAAAAAATATTTATAGATAGCATTATTTTTATTAATATTATATTTAATCCCTCTTAAATTATTGAATTTAAAATTTAAAATTTTCTTAAATTAAAATTAACAAAAGAATTAGATTAGCTAAACTTCATAACATTATTAATACTTTTCCTTCATTATTTGAAACTAAAAAATTAAATCAGTGTACTATATTTAGTAAAAACGTGATTAAGGTGAAGCATTTAATGTCTATTTCTCCCTTATCTAAGGCTGTCTATACATCCTTAGTTGGATTGCTATTGGCAAATACAACTACTCAGGCCGCTGATGCATTTAGTGCAGAAAGTCCGTGGATGTTGGGTGACTGGAATGGTCAACGTATCCAGCTTCAAGAACAGGGCTATGATTTTAGCTTTGGATATACAGGTGAAATGGCGACTTTACTTGACGCGAAACGCTCAAATAGCCATGGCACAGAATATACAGGTCAGTTAAACCTGGGTACTCATCTGGATCTGGAAAAAATTGCTGGCTGGCAAGACACTGAAGCACAAATTACAGTAACTCATCGTGATGGTCGCAACCTTTCGAATACTTCTGATGCGCTTACAGGACATTTAAGTTCAGTTCAGGAAGTATGGGGTCGCGGTCAAACTTGGCGTCTAACAGATTTCTGGATCAAGAAACAATTCTTGGATCAAAAACTGGATGTAAAAGTCGGACGTTTTGGTGAAGGTGAAGACTTTAACAGTTTTGATTGTGACTTCCAGAATCTGGCATTGTGCGGTTCACAAGTGGGTAACTGGGTAGGGGATCAATGGTATAACTGGCCGGTTTCTCAATGGGCTGCGCGGGTTAAATATAACGTTACCCCGGAAGTTTATACCCAGGTCGGTGTCTATGAATATAACCCTGAGAATCTGGAACGCGGCAAAGGCTTTAACCTGAGCACAGACGGATCTAAAGGCGCGATCATTCCTGCAGAAGTGGTCTGGACACCGAAACTGGGTGAGCAAAAACTGCCAGGTGAATATCGTGCCGGTTATTACTACAGTACCGCTGATGCCAGAATATTTGATGGCGTGACTCCACAAGATGAACAAACCCAAAATGGTCATCATCACGGGGGGTGGATTGTAGCTAAGCAACAGCTGACTTCACATCAAGGGGATACATCACGAGGTTTAAGCGGTTTCGTGAACGTCACTGTTCATGACTCTAAAACCAACCAAGTTAGTGATATGCAAAATGTCGGTCTTGTCTACAAAGGTGCGATGAATGCCCGCCCACAGGATGAAATCGCTTTGGGTGTTGCACGCATCAATATGAACAATGATGTATTGGGTAACCGTAGTGAAGAAGTCGATGCGGAAATCTATTACGGCATTCATGCAACTAACTGGCTAACCATTCGTCCAAACCTGCAATATGTCCATCATGTCGGCGCATATAAAGAAGGTGAAAATGTCTGGGTGGGTGGAATCAAGTTTAATACGTCGTTCTAATCGGAGTTTTTAGTTGCAAATACACAATTGATTCTTCCATTACTTTGGGGCATTGATGAACTGATACTCCAAGTATTCATGTATTTATAACTAAGAACTTAACAATATGGTGTCTATGCCGCTTAAGTGCTTAGACGTTCAAGAAATCAAAAAAAAGGTGTTCAATATGAATACTTCGTCTTCAGGTTCAGTACTGAAAACGATTCTGGCAGCTATTGCTGCCATTTTCGGTTTGGTTCTGCTATTTGGAGGAATATATCTGGCAACACTTGGTGGGTCTTGGTACTACATCATTGCCGGTCTGTTCTTCCTGGCGACAGCAGTGTTATTACAAAAACGTAAAAGCACAGCTCTTATTGTTTATGCAGTATTGGTCCTTGGTACAGTGGTATGGGGGCTTTGGGAAGTGGGTTCAGACTTCTTTGCACTGGCACCACGTCTAGATATTTTAGGTCTATTCGGTCTGGCTCTGCTGATTCCTGCAGTGACTCGCGGTTTTGGCGATAGCAAAGCGGCAAAAATAGCGCTGACTGGCTCCTTGGCAATTACGATTGCTGTCATGATTTACTCTGTATTTAATGACCCGCAAGAAATCCGTGGCGAATTAAAATCACAGCAGCCTGCAGTGCATCAGTCTATTCCAGGTATTGCTGACGAAGACTGGCCAGCCTATGGTCGTACTCAGTCAGGTTTACGTTATTCTCCATTAAAACAGATTACTGCTGATAACGTAAAAGATCTGGAGTTAGCTTGGGAATTTCATACCGGTGATGTAAAAACGGATAAAGATTCTGGTGAAACTACGAATCAGGTAACCCCGATTAAAGTGGGTAATAACCTGTTTATGTGTACCACTCACCAGTACCTGATTGCACTTGATCCTGCGACGGGTAAGGAAAAATGGCGTTTTGATCCTAAGCTAAAAGCGGACAATACCTTCCAGCATTTAACTTGCCGTGGCGTATCTTATTATGATGCGAACAATACTGCAGGTTTTGAAAGCAGCCTGGCTGCGCGTTCAACTACGTCTGCCGAATGTCCTCAGAAAGTAATCTTACCTGTGAATGACGGACGTTTGGTGGCGGTCAATGCAACTACTGGTAAGGTATGTTCCGACTTTGGTAATAACGGCGAAGTCGATCTGCAAAAAGACATGCCATTCCCATATCCAGGCGGTTATAACCCGACTTCACCTCCTGTGGTGACAGGTACAACCATTATCATCGCCGGTTCAACCACAGATAACTATTCAACTGAAGAACCTTCAGGTGTGATTCGTGGTTATGATGTAAATACTGGTGAATTGCTCTGGGTATTTGATACGGGTGCGGAAGATCCAAATGCGATTCCTGCTCCAGGGCAAAAATTCGTAAATAACTCTCCAAACGCATGGGCGCCATTGGCTTATGATGCACAGCTGGATATCGTCTATGTACCAACAGGTGTAGGTACACCGGATATCTATGGTGGTCACCGTACTGAGCTAGACGAGCGTTATGCGAACTCTATGCTGGCGATTAATGCATCTACCGGTAAATTGATCTGGAACTTCCAGACTACTCACCACGACTTGTGGGATATGGATGTACCCGCTCAACCGACATTGACTGATATCAAAGACAAAAACGGGAAAATGGTTCCAGCGATCTATGTGCTGACCAAAACCGGTAATGCCTTTGTATTAGACCGTCGTACAGGTGAAGCGATCGTTCCGATTACTGAAAAACCAGTACCTCAGTCAGTAAAACGCGGTCCGCAAACCAAAGGCGAGTGGTATTCAAAAACTCAACCGTTCTCTGACTTTAATCTGGCTCCTCAAGATAAATTGACGGATAAGGACATGTGGGGTGCCACTATGTTTGACCAGTTGATGTGTCGTGTATCGTTCAAGAAATTAAACTATGACGGTATTTATACACCACCCTCTGAAAACGGGACGCTGGTCTTCCCGGGTAACTTGGGGGTATTCGAATGGGGCGGTATGTCTGTGAATCCAGACCGTCAAATTGCATTGACCAACCCAATTGGTTTGCCATTTGTATCTCGTCTGATTCCGCAAGATCCGAACCGTAAGCAGACTGCCAAAGGTGCAGGTACTGAAGCGGGGGTACAGCCAATGTATGGCGTGCCTTATGGTGTTGAAATCAGTGCCTTCCTCTCTCCATTCGGCTTACCATGTAAGCAACCTGCATGGGGTTATGTGGCTGGTGTTGATCTGACCAATCATGAAATCGCTTGGAAACGTCGTATCGGTACGATTCGTGACAGTATGCCGGGCATTCCATTGCCTCCATTTAAAATGGGTGTACCAATGTTAGGTGGTCCAATCTCGACTGCAGGTAATGTGATGTTTGTCGGTGCAACTCAAGACAATTACATCCGTGCGATCAACGTGACTAATGGTGATGAGCTGTGGAAAGGTCGTCTGCCTGCAGGTGGTCAAGCGACGCCAATGACTTATGAAGCCAATGGTAAGCAGTATGTTGTGATTATGGCGGGTGGTCACGGTTCCTTCGGTACCAAAATGGGTGATTCTTTGGTTGCCTATGCACTACCTGACAATAAATAATGAAGTTTTATAGTTAAGTAAAAAAGCCTGATTCGTCAGGCTTTTTTATGCAAAATACAGGCTGTTATGACAATAAAGCTTGATTAGAAAATCATGAACCTTTAGCTCAGCTTTCCTGCAAGTATTCAGTTTGATCTTATGCAGATGCTGAGTCTTTAAAATTAATAAGACACTTTTAAAACGTTTGAACTCCCATGGCATGAGTGAATGCCAGATATCAGGAATATTAGCTATGCACCTTCATACCACGCGGTTGCCGATGAAATCGACTTTATCCTGTCTGATTGCTTGTATCAGTCAAGGAATTTATGCGGAAGAACCGGTTACAGAGGTACAGCGACTGGCTCCCATTGTGGTTGAAGCAACCCGTACAGATCGTGCCATTCTGGAAACACCGGCATCTACCTATTATCTGAATCAGGAACAACAGAATAGCCTGAATGTGAATCTGTCTGAAACCTTAAAAGGTGTACCAGGTTTACAACTGAATAACCGCGAAAATTATGCTCAGGATTTACAGATATCAATGCGGGGCTTCGGTGCACGTTCGACTTTCGGTGTGCGAGGAGTACGTTTATATGTAGACGGTATTCCTGCCACTATGCCGGATGGGCAGGGGCAAACCTCGAATATTGACCTGAATAGTCTGGATCATATTGAAGTGCTGAGTGGTCCATTTTCCTCACTATACGGTAATTCTTCTGGCGGAACCATCCTGACACAAAGCCGTGAAGGGCAGGGACCTGATTCAGTCACTTTGGGATATTCGGGCGGCAGTCAGAACAAAGGCCAAACGAACCTGGTGCTACAAGGTGGTTCAGAAAATGCTTCTGAACCAAGCTATATCATCAGTTCATCTTATTTTGATACGGATGGTTTCCGTGATCATAGTGGTGCACATAAAGTACTGAACAATGCCAAGCTGACTTGGGATCTGGACGATGGCTCTAAAATTAACTGGGTCAATAACTATGTCAAAATTACAGCAGATGATCCAGGTGGTTTAACTCGAGATCAATGGCGAGAAAATCCTAAACAGGTCGCAGCGAATGTGCTGCTATATAATGCACGTAAAGAAATTGAGCAATTCCAGACAGGACTGACCTGGAACAAGCCAATCAATGATCAGCATGAATTGTACGGTATGGCATATTGGGGACAGCGTGAAGTCACTCAATATCAATCTATTCCAAGTACAGCACAAGGTGGTCCAAATCATGCGGGTGGTGTCATTGATTTTGACCGTCAGTTTTATGGAGCAGATCTTCGCTGGACCGGAACAGATATTTTACAAAACACTAAATTGATTGCTGGTGTGGCTGTAGATGGTATGATCGAAGACCGTAAAGGCTATCAAAACTTTGTCGGTAATACTTTAGGCGTTAAAGGTGAACTCCGTCGTAATGAAGACAATACGCTTTGGAATGCAGATCCTTATATTCAAGCATCTTATAACTTTGCGCCAGATTGGATACTAGATGCTGGTTTGCGTTATAGCAATGTGCATTTTAAATCAGAAGATCATTATATTACCGAGTCGAATGGCGATAATTCAGGTAAAATGACTTATGAAAAAGTACTGCCTTCAGTTGCATTAAGTTGGAAAATTCTTCCTGATTTAATGACTTATGCAAGCTATGCACAAGGTTTTGAAACACCAACATTTACCGAAATGGCTTATCCGGCTGATGGTAGCAACGATGTATTAAGCTTAAAAGCGGCTGAAAGTGAAACTTATGAGCTAGGATTAAAATCTGCGAATCGCTTTGGTGATATGACCTTAGCAGCATTTCAGACTCAAACCAAAAATGACATTGTTTCTGCGGGAAGTGATGGCGGGCGCTCAACATTTCGTAATGCAGATAAAACCTTAAGAAAAGGATTAGAGCTATCTTGGAATAAAGATCTTTGGCGTGATCTGGCAGCACAAGTCAGCTATAGCTATATTGATGCGACATTTGATGCCGATATTCCAGCAATTGGTACAGTAGCTGCAGTTTCGTCAGGTAACTATATTCCTGGAATTGCTAAGAATCAGGCATTCTTTAGTTTGGGATGGAAACCTGAAAATGGCTTACATGGTGGAATAGATGTACGTTACTCAGACCGAATTTATGTTAACGACATTAACTCACAATATGCACCAAGTTATACAGTGGCTGGGGCTAATGTAGGCTATAACTGGAATGTCAAAGATTTGTCTGTAAAAACGTTTGCACGCGTAGATAATCTGTTTGATAAGGATTATTCAGGCTCAGTCATTGTCAACGAAAGCAATGGTCGTTTCTATGAACCAGCAGAAGATCGTAACTGGAGTGCTGGGTTAAGCGTGACAAAAGAGTTTTAATTTAAATCTGACTTAAGCTTTCTTAATTTATTCAAGATTCATGTTCACATGTGAATGTCCGCCAAGATCAGCAATAAGTGCGAATCTAAGGCGGACATTTCTATTTTGGATTTACATGATTCATTTCGTATAATGTATATTATGTTAAATAAGATATTATGCATATAGCCTATTCCTGTATGTAGCACTCACTAATTAGTTAATATGTCTTTTTCATCCTCGTCGTGTTAAAACGTAGTTATTAAGATTAGTTTGAAAGTTTTCTTTATATAAATCACTTAAATATTTACCTCATAACCTAGATGAAGCTCATCCGCAATTTTCCCTCGAACACCCCAATTTTCTTTTAGGAGTTTCAAATATAGTTATTTGAATATCATTAGATTTAATTTCACATAAATGACTTATATTTTTAAATAAAGCCAAAACAAATGCTTTCTTGGTCTCTTTTGTTCTTCCTTCAAATATTGAAATCTCGATAATGATATAAAATCTAGATCGATTCTTTAGGTAAATAAAATTTTCAGACTCTAAAGGTATAAATCGTTGAAAAATCTTTTGTCGGGACAACTTAGCTTTTTGATTAAAGCTTGAATCAGTTCTATTCTATGTACTTCGATTGTTTCATTTAAAGTATAAATTTTTATTTGAGACATTGTTTTCTACGCTCTTATAGTTACAGTTTTAATTATAGTGTGCGCTTTAATCTGGCTAGCGTTGTTGTTCAGCATCATTCATAAAAAGTTCAATTATTTATACAAAACAACTAAATGCTGCCCTGTCTAAATTGATAAAATTCTGGTCCTCTATAAAAAACTTGAAGATCGATAAGGACTAAAGTGAACAGACAACATGATTTACCTGAACTAAGTAAATATAGTGAGCTAAGTAGCGATGAACAAGTAGCTATTCATCAAATGCTTATCTCTTACGTACGCTCAGATCACTTTTATAATATTATCTTGACTCACAATGTTGAACCCTATGACTTGGTTAAGCTTGTAAGTATTAGTTTTGAGAATAGAGACGCAGCTATCTGGGTTCATTTCGAAACAATAACTGCTGAAAGACTAACTATGCCTCTCGATTTTATTTCAAGAATAGAAATATGTAATCAGGAAATATTTTAAATATTGAGACTTGAAGTGCTGGAATTTATTTAAGTTGTCTCGGAATTTTAAATCTATTAAAAAATAGAGACGGTTAACCATCTCTATTTTTTAAAACTAAAAATTTAATTATTATATAAATTTCAATAACTTAAAATTATAAATATAACATGTAATATAGCAATTTCTTTAAATTAACATATCACATGTTACATCTTAATCTGACTAAGCCATCACCTGGGCTTTGTATAAATCATCTTCGTGCTGTCTGAGTAATTCTATAAAAGCAGGAATAGTGTCTGGTTCCAAGAGATAAGGATTAAATCCATCATGATGATTCTTGATAAAGAACTCAATGAGATCATTATGGACATTGGCATACTTCATGTGCCAACTGGAGAAAAGATATGAGTCGATTAGTTCATAAGAGAGAATTTCACAGTTCTTATGGCGTGGATCTTTAACTATTCGATTATAGAAAAGGTCTTTTACACTTTCTTCAGTGCCTTCCAAACACTGGACAAAATAATTATTACCGAAATAGAGTGCGCCAAAGATTTTGTGTAACTCATTAAATTCTAAGGCTTCTGTTAAAATATTATAAAGTTCAGAGGTAGAATATCTCTCATCTTTGAACTTACTTACATATAAAAGCCTTACATCATTCATAATAAAAATTTCCTCCTGTTTAAAAAAAGTTCATACGAAAATATAAAAATTTGAACGAATGGTCAATAAAAATGTAATGACAAGGTAATTTAATGGCCAAATTACATACTTCTTATTATTACTGTTTTTATATAGCTATTTGATCTTTTTAAATCAGGATTCATAACAAGGTTCTCTTTTCGTCAAGAACCTTGTGTTATTGAATTACAGGTCAGTTTATTTTTCTTGCTTTTCTATATGCACTGTTGCTGTTCGCCCTGCAACAAAGGCAAGTTCATTCTTTGGTAATTCATCCAGAATAATCTTAACAGGGACACGTTGGGCTAAACGTACCCAACTAAAGGTTGGATTCACATTCGCTAAAAGACCTGAACCAGCAGTACGTTCGCGATCTTCAATCCCCGAGGCAATACCTTGCACATGGCCCTTAAGTTTTTGCGAATCACCCATCAGCTGAATTGTAGCTGGTGCTCCCACGTAAATTTTATCCAGTTTGGTTTCTTCAAAATAACCCACTACATAGAGCTGTTTGCGATCTAGTAATGCTGCCACCGCTTGGCCAACTTTGACATAATTCCCTTCTTTTAATTCAAAATTTGATAATGTCCCATTTGCCGGAGCAACAACTTCTGAACGATGTAAATTAAGTTGCGCGAGATTGAGGTTATTTTCAGCGACTTGTATTAATGCCTTTTGCTGTTCGATATTCGCTTTGGCCTGTTCGATTGCAGCTAAGGACTGCTCATGCTCGGCATGTGATTCATCTCGTGCAGCAAAAATCTGATCCTGTTCCTGTTTTGAAATAGCACCATTCATTAAACTTGAATAACGGCTCGCATTCTTGTCTGCCAGATGAATACTCGCCTGGGATTTCACTACATTGGCTTTAGCATTTGCCAGTTCAGCCTCAGCTTGCGCTAAACCTGCTTTCGCTTTCGCAAGATCCGCACGAGCTTCTTCAACATCTAGTTCTTGACGTTCAACATCAATTTTAAATAATGGCTGCCCTTTCTTGATGGTCTGGTTATCTTGCACCAGTACTTCTGTGACCAGGCCTGAAATATCTGATGACACCTGAATTACATCACCACGTACACGCCCGTCCCTCGTCCATGGCTCAGAATTATAATAATTCCAGATATGTCGAATCACTAAAATGGCGAGAACAGCCACTACCGTCAAAAGTACAGGTCGCAAATATTTGCGTAAATTGACAGATGTCATATACGGTTTTCCTTAATCATTCTAATATCAGACCTCATAGTAATAAGTCTGCCCAATGGACGGCGCCCAGCAAAAGTACGTAAATGCATAAGTAGAAGATATTTGGCATGATAATCCAGTCATTCGCGACTAGTTTGTCCAGCCATTTCATCAAGATTCTAAGCAGAACATAGGCAATCACAGCTTGAATCAATAAAATTGGCACATACAAACCATAGATATTCAGCTCTCCCATGTATTAATCTCCTGCGCCTGCATATCTTGGCGGTGTCTTGATATGACATAAACTGCTACGAATATTGTTGAGTGAAATATGCAGCCGTTCTACAACATCTGTATGTTCCTGCATGATGAGATCTGCTTCTAGAGCCTGTATGTTGTTAATTAACTGTGTGAAGGCAGCATCATAATTTTGTCCAATTTCTTTGGCACGAAAATATTCATCCAGCTGTATTTGAAGATCTTCGAGTTGCTGGGTCAAAGGCTGCTGTTCAGGTAACTTGAGTATGAGTTCCTGTAACCGTGCCAGATCCACGACGGCGCTGGATTCAATGAGTGCTTGATTGATTTTATTTTTCAGATCTTCAGATTCTACTGCTTTAGTATTTAATACCCCGATGCGGTCAATCATCGTACGTAAATGAATACGGAACCGTACCCCATAAGGAATATACAGTGCCTGACGAATGGCTCGGTTATGAATGGCCAAAATGCGCTGTACGGTTATATCTGGAGACATTGCACGGATCATATGGATAATAAATACAGCGATGATTGGCCCAATCACTGTACCAATCGCTGCATCGAAGAAAGAAATTTGATCCAGGGTATAACGGTTCTGAAAATTCAGTCCCATGATCGTACCCATCAACAAAGGCAAGCCAATTCCAACCAAGGGTGGATGCAAAAAAAGCATCAGGCAATATATGCAGAATGGTGCAAGTACAAGTGCTAACTGCCAGAATTCTATAATATTTGGAAAAATTCCATAGGCATATATGAAGATCACGATCGAAGCATATAAGCTACTGCGAATAAATAGCTTCAATGCAGGCACCGGATTATCCAGCGCCGTTAAGATACATGCACTGATCGCAGCCATTTCAGCCAGCATAAATCCAGCTTTCCAGCCGCTTAAGATCCAAAAGGCAGTAGCAATAAAAACTGTGAGGCATGCAGAAACCCCGCCCCGCACTGCTACACCATGATCACGATGCAGGGTTGGATAGTTTGTAGTAAGTGGAACAATCATTTCAGGCAGTGAAGTATCCCCTTGTTGGATTCGCTGCCAGATCAACTTAATTGCATGGATATTCTGAATGAAATGGCGGATATCCATTTTCAAGCTTTTCAATATCACAATTTGACCATCTTTTGAATGTTCAAAAATTTTCAGGAAATCTGTTTCAAAATCAGCAGGAAGCTGATTCAATTCAGACTCTTTCAATAGATGTTCATCTGTTAGATATGTATTAATTTTGGAATGTAAATCTGCCAATGACTGGCGATATCCTGTATCAATGAAGTCTAACTGTTGCATGCGTTCAGACATCGCCACCAAATTACTCACCAGCATTGTGATCTGGTTCAGCATTTCCTGCAGTGGTTTGGTCATTCCCTGTAGAGCTGACTTTTCATAGCTTAAATGCACAGCCATGACATGAATATCTGCAATATCTCCAGCCAACTTGCTTAAAGCTTTTGTATAGTTCTGATCTTGACGTGGTTCCAATAGAATTTTATTAAAAATCTGCTGAGTATCCGCTAAGGTTTTACTGACACGACTTTTCACTGCGGGGCCAATATGCATTGGAAATATGGTCGTCGTCACAATCGCGCTGCAAACGACGCCAATAGTAATTTCCAGAAAGCGTCCTACCGCCATATCAAATAATGAGGCAGTATCAATAAAGTAAATGATATTAAAGCAGATGATGACTGTCGTATATCCAGCCAGCATCAGTATATAACTGCGCGGTGTACGATCAAGCAGAGAGAAATATAAGCAAAGACCAACCCAACAGGATAAAAACAGCGTAAACAACCACGGGGTATTGATTAGCCAAGGAGTAACTGCAACTGCCACAATTGCGCCTAATAAAGTACCTAGTACACGATAGATACTTTTTGAAGCGGTCATTCCCGTATAAGGATTGGCAATAACGAAAACTGTGCCAATAGCCCAAATCGGATAAGCAAGATCCAAACTCAACGCAACGTAGAGCGCCAAAATACCAGCCACAAACGTTTTAGTCGCAAAAATCCAGTCCATTTTATTTGGACGAAATGCGAGTAAAGATTTTATAAGCAGCATGGTTTCTCTCTAAGAGCTTATTTTATTTTCTAAAGCAAATAACCTGCCCACCAAGCCCAAAGAACTCAGTGACAAAATTTTTACTTGTTGAAAGTCTATAAAATTAGAATATTCAGCTGATTAAACTGAAACTGGTTGATGAAAATATAAAAAGCAAAAGATAATGCTTTGCTTAATTATTCATCATTGGATATTTGTGTAAGTAATTTTTTCAAATAAACGCTTTATTGTCAATAAAAATATCTCTATATGAGAATAAGTATGATTTTTATCATTGCATAGGCCGTTAAGCTGGATATTTATCTCTTTTCTTCCTATATCCTCATTATCCGAGAATTTTAGGTAAATAGTTGCCTCTACTACCCTCTTTTAAGCTAAAGTGAGTCATCACCTTTTTCAATAGTCAGCACTTCAGGTTTTTTTTTATGGCGCAAGCAAGTTTTGGAAAAATTCTTACGGTTCTCGATCTATTTTCGTTATCACGTTCAGTGATTAATGTAGATATCATCAGTGAAGAATTAAACCTCTCCAAACCTACCAGTTATCGCTATTTAAAAGAATTGGTATCGGCTGAATTATTACAGCGAATCAGTGGCACATCCGGTGACTATACGCTGGGTTCGAAAATTGCTGTTCTGGATTATATTTCAAGAAAAACTGATCCTTTGGTTCAGATCAGCATTCCCTTTATGCAGGAAATCGTCGAACGGACTGAGTTCTCTTGTATATTGACTCATCTCAATTATGATTCTTGTATCGACTTACATGACGAAGTCTTTAAAAATGCACATCTGCTTTCATTCGGACGCGGTTGTCCACGTCCTGTCTATGTAGGTTCATCTTCAAAAGTCATCATGGCACATTTACCGAAACAAGTGTTGCTTGACTATTATCAACGTTATGTAGATGCATTTGCAGAAGTAGGATTTGTGCAGAATGAAACCGCTTTTCTGGAACAAATGAGAAAGATCAAAAAACAGGGATATTATTATTCTAGTGGTGAACTTGATCCTCAAGTTGCAGGTCTGTCTGTACCAGTTAAATTCTCTCTTAAAGAGCCACCTTTAGCGCTTACTTTATTAGCTTCAAAAAATAGATTTGATTTCGTAAATCTGGAAAAATTAGTACAAATTCTTCAGGAGAAAGCACAGATTATTGAAAATAAGTTCCTCCACCATCCTGAAAGTACAACTGAGATTCGTAATAATTTAACCAAATAAAATTTAAATTATGTTTGAAAAACTATTTATATTCTCATAATATGATTATCAGTCTTTAAGCCATAGCATTCTTACTGAATTAAATGGCGAGAAGATTCCTCAGAGGTAAAAAAGCCTATTTCGAATGAGATAGGCTTTTTTATTTTAATTTTGGATTTATAGCAATAATGCAGATACATTTAAGGAAAGTTAAGAATTTTGCAATTGCAATGTGTAGATAAAATCTAAAGTTAGAAATTTGAAATCGTATAAATTCATCCATTTTATGCTTTTAATTTTAGCTCTGCTTTAGAATCCTTCTTGATCAAAAACGAGATAACTAAGAAGCCCATCAAGCTTCCTATAATTGAATCATAAAATCTTTATAGCTTAAGAATATTATCCCAGTACGGCGGATCTCCAATTTCTTTTAAAATAAAATCAAGCACAGTTCTAACCTTTTGTGAACGAATTCTGTTTTCAGGAGAAACCAGATGAATCCCTATAGAATAAGGTTCCACTGTACTGATCCAGTCAGGAAGGAGTTGAACCAGTTTACGTGTTTTGAAATAGTCTTCCGTAAAAATCCAGGTTGGAAATAATACAATCCCCCGTCCTTCCAATGCCGCATCTACCAGGACTTCTGCATTATTACTTCTTAAAGGCCCTTGTGGCTCAATTAAAACCGGAGTGTCATGCTCTTGCTGACGGAAATACCAGCGTTGGCTTCCGGAAACGCCCTTATATACCAGACATTGATGATTCTGAATCTCGTGTGGAGAATGTGGAGTTCCATATTTTTCAAGATATGCAGGACTCGCACACAGCACATACTGTTGATCACAGACCTTGCGTGCAATTAATGCTGAATCTTGTAATGAGCCAATCCTTATCGCAATGTCTACGCCTTCTTGTACAGGATCAATAAAAGTATCCGTCAAGATTAGCTCGACTGAAAGATCCGGATAGCTATCATGCAATTTATTTACGATACGCGATATATGTAGCCTTCCAAACGCAACCGCTGTATTGATACGAATTAACCCTCTGATCGCATTTTTACCAGAAATTTCTTCATTGGCCAGATCTAGCGTATCCAGCACTTCCTTAATTTGCACAAAGTACTTTTCTCCTATGTCAGTTAGCCGAACAGAGCGTGTATTACGATAAAAAAGTTGTTGCCCAATTTCCTGTTCAAGTTTGGAAATAAAACGAGATACTGAGGAAGATGGAACCTGAAAATGCTTTGCCGTAGCTGAAAAACTGCCTGTCGTTGCCACCATCACAAAATAGCGTAATGCATTGAGTTGCATACTTGATCTATCCCTGAATTTAATTCAATCATTTTATTATTGTCATAATAGCAATTATGTTTTGAAAAATTGCGGAATTGTAGCTTTTAAATAAGAGAATATAATTCGTTGCTTTCTTCCTTTGGAAAGCATATATGAAACAGTTGTGGATTTTCCCATTAGTCGTTCTTGCAGGTATGGGGTTATCTGTTGAAGCGGGTTTACTGGGTCCACTCGGGGAAGAAATTGGGCATTTCTGGGCGACCTTGGGAATTTTCGCGATCGGATCACTGCTCTTAACCTTGGGGTTGATCTTCAGCCGTCCAAAGCTTTCTCTCATGTTCAAGCAGCCACGGTGGCAACTGACTGGCGGTATATTAGGCCCTATATATGTAGTGGCTTTAACTGTAGCGACACCTCATATTGGCGTTGGCCTGACCATGGTGGGCATCCTGTTTGGCCAGGTTGCAACCAGTCTTATTATTGATCACTGGGGTTTGTTAGGTAGCCATAAACGGGCTGTAGACAAATATCGTATTGGCGCGCTGGTAGCTATTTTAGCTGCATTATGGCTTATTCAATAAGGAAGCTTCTCCATGATTTATATAATGTTATTAGTCGTTATTTTTGGCGGAGCAGTTTTATGTGCTCAATCTTCAATTAATGGTCGTTTGGGTGCTAAAGTAGGTGTATTAGAAAGTTCTTGGCTGACATTTGTCTTAGGTGCTCTAGTCAGTTTTCTAATCGCTTTCTTTCTTGAACCCAACCATGCATTGAATTTATTCACCGCACCAAGATGGCAATTAACAGGTGCATTTTTTGGCGTGGCCTATATGCTTACGATTGTATTTGCTATGCCTAGACTGGGCGCTGCTGCCACCACTGTCGCCGTCATTAGTGGCCAGTTATTAATGAGTCTGCTCATCGATCATTTTGGATGGTTGAATAATCCGGTGATTCATTTAGATGGATCCAGACTAGCAGCAATTGCCCTATTAGCTGTTGCACTATTTTTTATCTATAAAAGTAATATTGCAGCCAAAGCACAAGCTGAAAATTAAGATACTGTGAAAGGAAAGAGATTTTAGGTTTTAAAATCTCTTTTTTTATGAGCTCATAAAGTTATTTTGAGGAATCTAAGGGTAATATTAGGCATAGTTCATAAGTCATTTCACTTAAGCATGCATAATCAATTTTCAGGCAATAAACAAATTCGTGTAGTCTCAAACTTTTCAGAACTCGTTAATTCGGATTTTAAGGGTGCGATGAATGCGATTTGCTGGTCTAGAAATTTAGCGGGTGATTTTGCCGAGATCGTGAATAAGCTTCATTTACAGGAAAATATGACTGAAGTTTCAATTGATGATCTTATGAAACTCCAGCTGTCAGAAAGCGGTCATCTGGCAAGAAAGATTATCTTAGAAGATATACAGCTACTGACTGACTACGGCGCTTCCCCTTCACTCAATCTGCTCAAATGCTATGAACGGGATAATGAGCTCGATTTCATTACTACAGATGTCTATTCATTCCATGTCGATCGCTCTCCGATTGAAACAGATACTTTCTTATGTACCTATCATGGTGCTGCAAGCGATATCTTGCCTAATGATCAGGTGGAACAAAAGATTCTGATTCCAGAAATCAGGGCAAAGCTGAAAGAATTATATGATGGCCCAGAAGCCGGATTTGAAGGTTTTTTGGAAGAGTATTTCTTTGATCTGCATTATCAACCTAAGCCTAATGCAAAACCTGTAAATTTAGGTCAGGGACATCTTTGGCGATTGGCAGTCGATCATCCAGCCCAAAGAGCCCTACCTTGTGTACATCGGGCTCCGGTTGAAAATGAGGGTGAATATCGATTGCTTTTGATTTGTTAAATTCGATACAAATCTTAAAAATGAGAAAATCCACATTATCTTATTGTCATTTTTCTCATTTTCATTCAAGCAAATTCTAACTGTCCAACCGAATGGTAAGTACGATTAAAATACACCAGGCTCTGATCTTGTTCGCTCCGTTGAATCGCAACCACTCGACACATAAAGATACTATGTGTCCCTACTTGCTGGATATTCTCGATTTCACAGTCAAAACTCACTAATGCATCGCCTAGTACAGGTGAGCCTGTTTTTAGTATTGTCCAAGAACCTAATTGAAATCTTCGTTCAGAACTGAATTTGCTGGATGCGAATGCATTAGAAATCTGTTCGTGCTGTGGACCTAAGACGTTCACTGACAAAATTTTGTTCTCAATAAAATGCACATGTGAACGAGATGACTGATTCATACAGACCAGCAATGTCGGTGGTGTATCAGTCACGCTGCATACTGCAGATGCCGTAAAACCATGCATTCCTGTCTCACCCGAGGTTGTAATGACATTCACTGCTGTGGTGAGTAAGGACATGGCATTTCTAAAGTCAGTCGCTTCAATCATCTCTTAAATCCCTAATTGACTATCGCTTTGATGAAGAGCGGTAAAAGTACATGTATTCCTTATACAGCTCTTAAGACAAATGAATACTCAGGCTGTCAGTTCTTGACGAACAATAGCTGCGCCAGCACTTAAAGCATTCAGTTTGCCTTGTGCGACTTGACGCGATAAAGGTGCCATACCACAGTTGGTTGAAGGATACAGCTTGTCAGCATCCACGAACTGAAGCGCCTTTCGTAAAGTATCTGCAAC
This sequence comes from Acinetobacter sp. YH12236, assembly GCF_013417645.1. NCBI lineage: Bacteria > Pseudomonadati > Pseudomonadota > Gammaproteobacteria > Moraxellales > Moraxellaceae > Acinetobacter > Acinetobacter sp. YH12236. The sequence continues at coordinate 155,878 of NZ_VPDM01000003.1, read as the reverse complement.
CTGTTCTGGTGTTTCAATTTGATTGGTTGCGACATCTATGGCGCCGACCATGACTTTTTTGCCACGAATCAATTCAATCAGATCCATTGGTACATGAGAGTTTTGGCATTCAAGTGAAACAATGTCGATCTTAGACTTTTGCAGTTTCGGAAAAATTGCTTCGTATTGGCGCCACTCTGAACCTAGAGTCTTTTTCCAGTCCGTATTGGCTTTGATACCGTAACCATAGCAGATGTGTACTGCTGTTTCACATTTCAGACCTTCAAGCGCTCGTTCTAATGTGGCAATGCCCCAGTCATTTACTTCATCAAAAAATACATTAAATGCAGGCTCATCAAACTGGATGATATCTACACCTGCTGCTTCGAGTTCAAGTGCTTCCTGATTCAGGATTTTTGCAAATTCCCAAGCCAGTTTTTCACGGCTCTTATAATGAGCATCATAAAGCGTATCGATCATGGTCATTGGACCCGGCAACGCCCATTTGATTGGCTGCTTAGTTTGACTACGCAAGAACTTGGCATCATCTACAAATACAGGTTTCTTGCGAGCGACAGCACCCACAACGGATGGCACACTCGCATCATAGCGATTTCGAATACGCACCGTCTCACGCTTTTCGAAATCCACACCTTCCAGATGTTCAATAAAGGTGGTCACGAAGTGCTGACGGGTTTGTTCGCCATCACTGACGATATCAATGCCTGCCTGTAGTTGCTCATGTAGGGACAAGCTCAAAGCATCTCGCTTGGCTTCAAGGAGCTGCTCGCCTTCCAGTTTCCAGGGTGACCAAAGTTGCTCAGGTTCGGCAAGCCAAGACGGTTTCGGCAAGCTGCCAGCTGTAGATGTTGGGAGTAAAATGCTCATGTCTAATCTTCTATCTCTATATTCGTTAATTTATTTCTTCATTCAGGCAGTATGCTCTTGATGAGCATTATCTACAGTAAAATTTGCGGCCCACTTTTCAAGAATGTCTTTATACGGCTTAATAAAATTTTCTTCTGTCCATTTGCCCTGCTTAACTGCTAATTGACTACGCTCCACACGGTCGTAAACGATTTGTGTCAACGAATAATCCTGATAATTCAGGCTTGGTTGATAGATCAAACCTGCAGGCGAATTGGTGTTGTAAATTTCAGGACGATAAATCTTCTGGAAACTTTCCATGGTACTGATCGCACTGATAAGTTCGAAGTCCGTGTAATCACGCAATAAGTCACCGGCAAAATAGAATGCCAACGGTGCATTACCATGTTCAGGTTTGAAATAGCGAACGCTTAAGCCCATCTTTCTGAAGTATGCATCTGTACGTGAATAATCATCATTTTTATATTCCACACCGAGTACAGGATGCACATGTGCAGTACGGTAATAGGTTTTCGTGGTAGATACACTCAGGCAAATCACCGGCTGTTTCTTAAACTCGGCCTTAAACACATCTGAATGAATTAAATGCTGATAAAGTTTGCCGTGCAAATCACCAAAGTCGTCAAGCTTTGCATCAGTTTTATCGCTGATGGATGGCAATACAACGCTAAAGTCATAATCACGTACATAAGATGAAAAGCTATTGCCAATCATGCCTTCAATGCGCTCATTGGTTTTATGATCAATGACGGTACTTTTCAGCATCTCGATAAAAGGGAAAGTTTGACCATGGCCTTCGACATCAAGTTCCGCAGAGATAATGTCAATTTCAAGGGAATAACGGTCGCCTTTAGGATTATCACTTGTCGCTAATGAATTAAAACGCTGATTAATCATGGCCAGAGTTCTGCGCAGATTTTCCTGTCGACTTTCACCACGTGCCAGATTGGCAAAGTTTGTGGTTAAACGTGTGTTGTCTGCTGGTTGATAATTTTCATCGAAACGGATGCGCTTGATTGAGCATGTAAATTGATTACCCATGGAGATTCACTATCCTAATTTTTAAATAAAGCCAAATTTCTGTATAACTTCATTTAAACGTGAATCTAGAGATGAGTAAAACGATATAAATTCAGTAAAAGATGAGAGAAATTCACTATAGATGAATTAATTGTATGAATACTTACTCAAAATTAAATAGAACAAAATACAGTTTCTCATTCAAAAATAAATATAGATCGCCTTTTATAAAAATGAGCTATCAATTTAATTTTAAAGGTAAAAATTATTGATGTGTCTTTCAATTGGCTCTTGCTGTAGCACCTAGTTTGCATCTTTTATTTTAATAACACACAACTTCTTCGTATAAGAAGAACCTACATCAATATAGTGGCAATTATCAATTTGAGTATGGTTTTTTACAATCGTATGACCCAGATAGATCTCATCGATATTTTTAACGGTTCCATAGCGATAAGAATGATTGCGAATTCTCCCTCTACCCCAAAGAGCATTGGTATATGCTGAAGTTAAGCCTGGAATTCTATTTTCACCTTTTGCAATTTTCTTTTTAAATACATTCCAGTCATTAAGCGCAATATCTGCGTGTAAAATGCCAATCTTTTTATACTCGAGGTTTAGTTCAATGGCCAAAGGAAGTGCAGAAAAAATTTCACTGAGTTCATCCTGTTTTTCGGTTGATAAAAGATAGAACCACTCACCACCATTCTGCGCATGCATATCTTGAATCCATGCATCGTCACGGCCCTTGATACACATTTCCTCATGATTGCCGCGAACACAATAAAACCAGGGCTGACTTAGCAATGAAACGCATTCCAGGTTTTCATTACCACGATCGACCAGATCTCCGGTACAAATCAGTAGATCTTTCTCAAAATTAAAATGAACTTTCTCTAATTCTTGCATGAGCAAGCTATAACAACCATGCAGATCCCCAACCACATATATGGCAGAGAAATCAGATCCATCAATTACCTTAGTTAAAGTGTTCATAAGTATCTTCTATAACATGGAACCCTGTCTGCCAAACCTGAAGCAAAAGATGATTCTTAAATCATATCTTTTAATTTTAATGCTGTTTAAAACCTTAAAGATGATTTTTTAACATTATTTATCTACTACAATTAAATTATTTTTAGTCATAAAACCCTTTGTAAAATATAGGAAAGTTCACATAATGTTAACTTTTGTATAAATATATTATTTTTTTGTAAGTTTAAGCTTACATCGATTGGAGCAAATACTCTATATCCTGTTTCCTCAATTTTTGACATTATGTTTCACATAAAGAGTCAGCAAGGAAAGCTGATAATAATCGCATTACAATGATAATAAAGTCGAAAGACAGCGAACTTACTGGGATGGCAAGTGATAAAAGTAGAGACTACAGCCGCTAAGCCTTATAGTTTTGGGAGAGACTATAAGGGTTTTATTTTATTAGCATCTACTTATTTATTGATTCGGTGATACTCGCCAAATCACGTTCCCTACATCATCAGCAACTAATATTGCGCCTTGAGCATCTGTAGCTACACCCACAGGCCGACCAAATGCATCTCCATTTTTGCTTAAAAATCCGGTCAGAACCTCTTGAGGCTGACCAGAAGGCTGACCATTTTGAAATGGCACAAAAATAACTTTATAACCACTATGAGGTTTCCTATTCCAGGAACCATGCTGGCCAATGAGTGCACCATCACGATATTGGGATATTAAATTAGCCTTATAAAATGTCAGACTCAGTGATGCAGTATGATTCCCCAATGCATAATCTGGCTTAATTGCTTTCGCGACCAGTTCAGGCTTTTGCGGTTTTACCCGGGTATCCACATGCTGGCCATAATAACTATAAGGCCAGCCATAAAAAGCGCCATCTTTTACTGAGGTCATATAATCAGGAACCAGATCATTGCCCAGCTCATCACGCTCATTCACTACAGTCCATAAGGCTCCACTCTGAGGCTGCCAGTCCATGCCATTGGGATTACGCAGGCCTGTAGCAAACGGCCGGGCTTGACCTGTAGAAAGGTCCAATTCCATGATCAGGGCGCGTCCTTCTTCCTGAGCTATGCCATTTTCAGCCACATTACTATTGGAGCCTACCGTAATGTAGAGCTTCGTGCCTGCAGGATTGGCAATAACATTTTTCGTCCAGTGATGATTTAAAGGGCCTGCAGGCAAGTCTAATACATTAGTTCCTTTTTCTTTGATCTGGGTCATACCTGGCTGATAAGAGAATCGCACTAAAGCATCTGTATTTGCGACATAAAGCATATTACCCACTAAGGTCATTCCAAACGGCGAGTTTAAATTTTGCAGAAATACCGTTTTCTGGTCAGCAATGCCGTCTTGATTACTGTCACGCAGCAGGCTAATACGGTTGGCGCTTGGATAGGATGATCCTGCTCTTCTCATCACCATTTTCATGATTTTACCTTTAATCCCTTTACTGTCTTCAGGCTTAGGTGGAGCATCAGTTTCAGCTACCAGTACATCTCCATTCGGCAATACATATAACCAGCGCGGGTGTTGAAGGCCTTGTGCGAATGCTTGCACTTTTAAACCTGGTGCTGGCGTCGGCATGACACCTTCAGGCCAACCTTTTGCAGGGGCAATGTTGACGACCGGAAACAGTCTTGATTTTGGTTCAGGTAAAGACGGCTGAGCGCCATAACTATCTGTTACAGGTGTTTTGGATGAAACTGTACAGCCGGTAAATGCCAATATGATTACGGTACTTAAGGCTGATAGGAGAAATTGAGCCGCCATGGTATTTCCTTGCTTTTTGTTTTTATCTCTCCCATTTTAAAAGGTGGTTGAAATCGTAATGATATAGTTCTTGTAGTTTCTGGTTGTGGATTGATTGCCGTAAATATACTAGTGACGCAAGTTGCCTAAAGCATAGAACGCTGTCTAATTTTTTTACTTATATTCACTCCAACCTTCTTAAATAAATGGCCATGCAATACTTAATAAAAGTAAAAGTCCTAATACAGCACAACTGATTTGCCAGAAACGTAAAGGATCACGTTCAATCATGGTAGGAGCTTTGGATTTTAATAATTCCTTGGATGGGTGTTCCAGATCATGGATCAATTCAGTCAATGCCTCATAACGATGCATCGGCTCGATATTCAGTGCCTTTTTTAGAATCTGGTCTAACCAGAGTGGTAAATCCGGCCGATATTTTTGAATGGAATGATATTGAAATTTTTTCATCTGTTTCAATGACTTACATCGAGCTAAATCTGTACCATAAGGAAGCTGTTTAGTCAGTAAATAATAAGCCATGGCTGCCAAAGAAAATTGATCGGACTGAATCGATGGTGAATGTTCAATGAAATATTCAGGCGCCATAAATGCCAAGGTACCAAGTGGCCGATTCACATGTTTAGGATTAATTTCGACTAAACCTCGTACAGCAGTTGAACCATAATCAATCAGTTTGACTTTAAGTGTATTATCAACGTTTAAGACCATAACATTTTCAGGACGTACATCTTGATGCAACATTTCCAGTAGGTGCATTGCATTTAAGGCCAATGCTGTTTGCTGCAAAATAGGGAGAATATCTTCCATCTGCAAAGGCTTTTTCTGTTGATGCAGCCAGCGATCTAAGGTTTCTCCCTGCAAATATTCATAACTCTGGAATAAATATTTTTTCTCTGATTGATGCGTATAACATTGCAGCAGATTTTCGTGCTTAAGACGCTTTGAAACCCAGTCTTCAAGTTGAAACTGTTCAACAGCCTGTTCATCTTGTTGTAAATCTACTGCCAGAGTTTTAATCACTAGCGGTTGCCGATCATGATCGTGTGCCAAATACAGGCAACTGCGGTGATTTTGGTGCAGGATTTTGTCAATGGCATAGCCTTCAAATGCTTCACCTTTGCTGAGCTGGGGTGGAAAGACATAATCCTGGTGCATATAAAACTGATCTGGTTCAGGCAACTGCTCAATACGGAGCACTTGAAGACTTAAATTATCATCACTGTCCTGTTTTAAAGCCTGTTCAACCAGGAATTTGGCAAGCTGATTTAAGTGATCTGCTGCTAAGGTGAAATCTAATAATTGTTGGTCTGTAACAAACTCATAAACCCCATCAGTCATGAGTAGAAAGACATCTTTTTCTTTTAGTTCAAGGCTTTGATAATCAATTTCAATACGATAATCCACCCCTAAGGCACGACTGAGATAATGTTCTGTCGAAGACAGACAGACACGATGATCATGGGTTAATAATTCAATTTCACCATCTCGGATTCGATAGATACGACTATCACCGACATGAAAAATATGTGCCTGATGCTGCTTTAAAATCAGTGCAGATAAGGTACAGACATAGCCCCGGTCTTTATCGAAACGTCCCTGACTTTGTTGAGTTTGTGCATATAACCATGAATTAGTGGCACGAATCACCCGTGCTGCTGAAGTCTGGGTGCTCCAGGCATCCGAAGTCGAATAATAATCTGAGAGAAAACTGCTGACGGCTGTTTCTGCGGCAATGTGACTGACATTGCTACTGCCGATCCCGTCGGCAATCGCACAAGCTATACCTTTTTGCTTCAGTACATGACCTTCTGGTAAAAAGATGCCATAAAAATCCTGATTCTGATCTTTAATACCAGCCGTAGAATATTGTCCAATAGCGACTTTTAATGTTTTTTTCATATTGAAAACTCAAAAAAGGGATCATATTGATCCCTTTAAAAATGATTCATTATTAGAATTCTTTTTTCGCGCCAGTACGTACATGTGTGGTGTAAAGTGCCAGACCTGTTAAGGCTAAACCCCCTACCAGATTACCTAAAGCAACCGGTAATTCATTCCACAGGAAATAATCTGCAATCGAGAAGTCACCACCCATCATCATGGCAAATGGGAACAGGAACATGTTTACCACTGAATGTTCAAAGCCCATGGCAAAGAACAGCATCACTGGCATCCACATTGCGATGAACTTGCCACTCACTGTAGTTGACATCATCGCACCAATCACCCCTAAAGAGACCATCCAGTTACACAGCATGCCGCGAATAAAAATAGTCATCCAGCCTGAGAAACCATAAGCCGCATAACCTAAGGTCCGGTCTTCACCAATATGAGAAATCTTTTCACCGACTGGATTCGGATCAGTCGCAAAGCCCATGGTATAAACAGCAGCCATCAGTACTGCAACGACTAAACACCCAGTAAAGTTACCTAAAAATACCAGTCCCCAGTTTTTTAAAATGCGTGCCCAAGTTACGCCAGGACGTTTATCCAGCCATGCCAGCGGTGTTAATACAAATACCCCGGTTAGCAAGTCATAGCCCAATAAATACAACATGCAGAAGCCGACAGGAAACAGTAATGCGCCAATCAGTGGCACACCAGTTTGCACTGCAATCGTAATTGCAAATACGGCTGCCAAGGCCAAAATCGCACCTGCCATAAAGGCACGAATCAAAACATCACGGGTTGCCATATGAAGCTTGGATTCACCCGCATCTACTACTTTTTTTGCAAACTCCGCAGGAGCAAGATATGCCATGTTGTCGTCCTCTTTTTCAATATACGGACCTGTTTTTCGAAAAAAAGACGCCTAAGATCACTGAAGACCTTAGGCGCCGTTGCCTTGAATATTAGAACAGGTAATGGTGAATGGCGTCGTCGCCATGTATATCGAAATAGAAGCAAAAGCTGTGCCACAAATAATTAACAATCGCTTAAATATTCATTTTCTATTTAGCATGAACTCTAAAATGCTGTTGGCATGATATCTGCATTATGCGTTCTGCATACATTCATTTGAGAATAATTTGGAGAGGATTATGATTACCCATCGTCAACAAGTAACTGACATGATCATTTCAGCGAAAGTTTTAAAGTCAATTAAGTGGTCAGATGTTGCCAAAGAGATTGGTCTTTCTAAAGAATGGGTAACCGCTGCATGTTTAGGTCAGATGGCGTTTAATAAAGAGCAAGCAGAAAAGATTGGTCAGATTTTTGGCTTAAGTGATGAAGCCGTTGCATGGCTACAGATCGTGCCATATAAAGGTTCCCTGCCAACCAGCGTACCGACCGATCCTTTAATTTATCGTTGGTATGAAGTGGTGAATGTATATGGTTCTACCATTAAAGAACTGATTCATGAAGAATTTGGTGACGGTATTATGAGCGCGATTGATTTTAGTATGGATATTCAACGCGAAGAAAATCCGAATGGCGACCGTGTCAATGTCGTATTGTCTGGCAAGTTCTTGCCTTATAAAACTTATTGATCAATATCATTTATAAAAAGCCATCAATGTGATGGCTTTTTTTTATTTCATTTTTCTTTTTATATTTGAGCATTAATCTCATTCTCTACATGAAAAAAATTTAGCGAATATACTTTATAAATTTAAAAAATTAATATGAAGTCAATAATTTACATATTATTTTACTAAAATAAATCGTTTTTATTTTAAGCAAAATCTTAACCCCTTCTTCTTTTAATCTGCTTTAACTGCAAAGTATTCCTCTATCAATGAGTAATTTTTAATTTAAATTTCCTATTGTATTTAGATTGATTTAAAAATATCTAATCAATAACATTATCGATAATTATTATCATTTACATTCATTAAAATGTTTTATACCAATCATCCAACTTTCAAGCTATCTTTGCTCAGTTTTGCCATATTGATGACACAGCAAAGTTTTGCAGAAAATAGTCAGCAACTTCCTACCATCACGATAGTCACTGATGCAGCACAAACAACAGAAAGCTCTGAACAGACTAAAAGCTATATTATTCAAAATTCTGCAACAGCTTCTAAACTAAATATTCCTCTTAAGGAAACGCCACAAACAGTGAATGTAGTGACGCGTCAACAATTAGATGACTTTGCACTGGATAATACCCGTGATGTACTCCGCAACTCACCGGGGATCATTGTAAGTAACCAGGAGACCGAACGAACTTCCTATCTATCACGTGGTTTTGAAATCTCAAACGTATTGGTAGACGGCGTTGGGATTCCGCTTGAAGGCTATAACTACAATAATGACAATCCAGACAGCTTTTTATTTGACCGTATAGAGATCGTTAAAGGTGCAAATGCCTTAAATAATGGTATTGGCGATCCGGGCGCTACCATTAATATGATTAGAAAACGCCCTACTCAGGAACTTCAGGCCGCGTTTAATACCAGTTATGGTTCATGGAATACCCAACGTTATGAAGCAGATGTTTCCTCTCCCCTGACACAGGATGGAAAAATCAGAGGCCGAGTATTTGGCTATCAGCAGACAGGTGATAGTTATCTGGAACACTATGAACTCGAAAAAAATGGCATTGGTGCAGTGGTTGAGGCTGACCTGACTGATTCGACCTTAATAACTGCTGGCTATACTGAAACCAATCACAAGCCGAATGGTGTCAATTGGGGTTCTAATCCACTGATCAATACTGAAGGCGAGCAGCTCAGTTACTCACGGAATTATAATTACAGTCCAAGCTGGGCGCACTGGGATAGCAATATTAAAAGTTACTTTGCCGAGCTTGAACAAAAACTGGGTGGCGACTGGACAGCCAAACTGACCTATGATGAAAAACGTACACAACGCGATTCAAAACTCTTGTTTCTGTCCGGCAAACCTGGCGCAAATGGCACTTCAGGCATCTTCCTCTACCCAGGCATGTATATTGATGACAACAAGGAACAGCAGGCCAGTCTGAGTTTTAGTGGCACCTATCCACTTTGGGGACAACAACATGAGGCATCTTTTGGCTATATCTGGGCTGAAAACAATCTGAATGAGTTAGGTTATGCAGGCAGCTTTACCAACCCACTTACCACAGATTTATCCAGTTTTACGCCGCCCGAACCAGTTTGGGATATGTCAAAAACCAGTGGTGAAATGCACATCCGGCAAAAAAACCAAAGCCTATATGCCGCCACCCGTTTACATATGACTGACGATCTGAAACTGCTTTTAGGTGCCAACTATGTTCAGGCTGAAAGTACAGGCAGCAGTTATGGAACAGACACGATTTATGATGAGAATAAGCTATTACCTTATGCAGGCCTGACTTATGAATTTAGTCCTGAATATACAGGTTATCTAAGCTATACCTCAATTTTCCGTCCACAAACAACTAAAGCGCTGGATGGCAGTATTAATAAACCGGTTGAAGGTGAAAGTTATGAAGCCGGGATTAAAAGTTCCTGGCTAGATGATAAGCTCACCGCCAGCATGGCCGTATTCAGAACAGAACAAAGCAATTATCCGTTGCGAGATTCTGACGGTATCCCGACTTTACGTAAAACCCAGGTGAGTGATCTACGTTCACAAGGTTATGAATTCGGTTTGGCTGGTCAGTTAACGGATCATTTAAATCTAAGCTTTGGCTACACTCAGTTTAGTCTTAAAGATCTGATCAATGGCGGTGATGCCCGTACTTTTAATCCTAATCAGTCTTTCAATCTTCTGACCACCTATCAGGTGCCACAGATTCCAAAACTGAAACTGGGCCTTGGTGTGCAATGGCAGGATAAAACTTATCTAGAAGTTCCTGAAGCTGCTACAGAGGGTGTTGTTACCCAACAAGCAGGCATTATCAAACAGGATGCATATGCGCTTGTGAATCTGATGGCCAGTTATGAACTCAATGAACATATGACCTTGCAGGCCAACGGGAATAATCTGACCAATGAAAAATACTTATTTAATTTCCCGAATCAGCAAGGCTTCTATGGTGCACCGGCAAATTACAGTGTGGCCGTAAAATTCAAATATTAATTTTTCGCTTGAGCTTTGAAAGAATATTCAGAGCTCATTTTCTTATATGTAAACAATAATCAGGTAAAATTCATGAAAAAAATCATTACTTTGACAATTGGACTGTCAATGACCCTTTCTGCTCAGGCCCATATGCTTTGGCTAGAACGTGCTTCAGATGCAAAAACACATGCATTCTTTGGTGAATATAGTGAACAGCTCAAAGAGACTCAAGAAGGTGCCTTAAAGTCTTTCAATCAGGCAAAGGCCATTCAGTCTAGAAAGACCTTTAGTCCTCAAATGCAACAGGATCATTTGCTCTATGCCACCCAAGGCCAGACAGATGTCCAACTCAGTCATGAATTGATCTATGGAGAATCATTGCTGAGCTATCATGCCAAATCCGGCAGACAAAACTTGAAAGCAGAGTCAGAACTGGATATCGTACCGGTTCAACCGAACAGTAATACTTTTACAGTCATGTATCAGGGTAAACCCGCTGCGGATGTCAAAGTGACTGTCTATTCCCCACAGCACTGGCTTAAAAACTATACGACCAACAAGCATGGCCAAATTAATATTGCTACGCCATGGAAGGGTCAATATGTACTAGAGGTGAGTCAAGAAGTAGACAAGACAGGAAAATTGAATCAGCAAGTGTATAAGAAACAGTACCTGGTCACGACCTTAAGCTTCGTGCATTAAGTTGCCTCAATATTTATTTATACAGATTCATATAAAGGCCTTTCCATGATTTCTACCCTTCAGCCACTTGCTATCCTGTATCGATTAGGCATGAGCTTTGGTATTGGTTATTTATGTAGTTATCTGATTGCTCTCGATCTGGCCTATTTTTTACAGGCGAGTTTACCCAAAGCTGAATCGGTTTATCTGGCTGCCTTTATTGCCCTGATTTTTTATGTCTGTTTTGTGATTGGAATCTTCTGTATCCAAAATCTTAAAACACTTTCAGTCTATAGCCTGATTCCTCTCATTGTTTTATTTGTCATTTCCCGCTTCATAGGTTAAACCATGCATAAATCTGTCCGTCAATCTATGGCATGGCTACATTCATGGCTAGGTTTAAGTTTTGGCTGGCTCCTCTTCGCGATCTTTTTAACAGGTGCGGTTACCTATTATCGCCATGAAATTACAATGTGGATGCAGCCACAATTTGTCATGATGCAGGTGAACCAGGAAACAGCTTTAAAAACTGCTTATAGCTATTTACAGCAACATGCACCTGATGCACAGAACTGGTATATCGGGGTAGCAAATCATGATTTACCGGTTAATAAAATTTATTGGCAAACTGCAGAGGGTGCTTATCAACTTAAAACCCTGGATGCTATGACAGGTAAGGAATTAACGCTTTCGGCTACACAGGGCGGAGATTTTTTCTATAACTTTCATTTTCAGCTATATGGCGTACCTTATACCATTGGCCGTCTGATTGTCACCATTGCTGCATTCATCATGTTGATGACCCTGATTTCCGGAATCATTACTCATAAAAAAATTCTGACCGACTTCTTTACTCTGAGAGCTTTTAAAGGACAACGTTCCTATCTGGATTTTCATAATGTCAGTTCCGTCATTGCGCTACCGTTCTTTTTAACTATGACTTTTACTGGACTGGCTATTTTCTTTTATATTGTTTTGCCTTCTGGCATGAAGCAGCTATATCCAGAAAATCCATTTCAATATTTTGAAGAAATCCGAACCAAAAATGTGCTTGCTCCCTCTGCTGTGCCCATTAAAACGGAGATGTTACCGATTCAACATTTTATCACTACGGCGCAGCAGCACTGGGGAAAATCAGAATTTGACAATATTACCGTGAAGCAGCCGAATACCCAGCTGGCAAAGATTACCTTAACCGAATTGAAAGATCATTCTATTACCCGCAATCAGGCACAACTCGTATTCAATGCGACGACAGGCAAATTGCTTGAAAACACCCGTAATGACAGTGCAATTGCTACCCTGAATGCTGGAGTATATGGTTTGCATATGGCACGTTTTGCCGAACCTGTTTTACGTTTAGCCCTATTTTTCTCAGGCATATTAGGCTGTGCCATGATCGCTTCCGGATTATTGCTCTGGAGCCTGAAACGACAGATGCAGAAAAAATCGGATCGTTTTCACTTTGGATATTATCTGGTGAATCGTCTGAATATCACCATGATAATTGGTTTACCTATTGCCATGCTGGCTTATCTTTATGCAAACCGTTTGATTCACATTCCTGTGGGCACCACAAATTATGAAATCTATATCTTCTTTAGTATTTGGCTGATTAGTTTTATCTTGGCCTGTTTAACGCCACAACAGCATTTATGGAAAACGCAGCTTAAAATTCTCATCTGTGCCGCTTTTATGCTTCCACTCATCGACCTGTATTATTTGTGGTCCCAGCATTATCTGGATTCTTTTGCGAACTATTGGCTGTTTTTGCGTATCGATCTGATGCTCTGGATCTTGGCACTTCTCGCTTACTTCCTACATCAGAAAATTACACCTATCCAGCAAAAAGCTGTTCATAAAATTCAGGCCAAGCTTAAAACTGCACAGCAGGAGTCTTCTTCATGATATGGATGGCAATAGTAGGACTGATCTGGATGGCCTGTTTTGGTTTTTATGCAGTGAGTGAAAAACAGATTTTAAAAACCAGACAGTCTCGATATTCTTTTCTTGTGAGTTATCCGGTCATCGTTAAATTGATCTCAGGCAGTCTTTTACTATTGGTATTGTCCCTTTTACGAACTCAATTCAGTAGTAGTATTAGCTTTATGGCACTTTGGGTTTTTATAAGTCCAATCGTATTTATATTTATTCTGAAGATAAATAATTTAAAACAAAGAAAAATTTAAAAGTTTATAAAGGCCTTAAGAATAAAATATAGCTGAGTATATGAGGCGAGAAAATGATTTTTCCGCCTCATAAATATTAGCTTATATAGATATCTGTTTAGAACATCACTCTTAAACCGATTCCATAACGCCCGCCCTGTTCAGAATCAGATGCGTCCTGCCATGAAGTTTTCTCGTTGCCCTTGGAATATTCATAAGCAATATTAAGGTAAGGCATGATCTTTTTATTGATCTCATAACGAGTTTCCAGACCTAATGCTGCATGACTTATTCCAGTCTTTTTAGCATTGGCTGCTTTATCCTTCAAAATGAGGTCAACTTCAACATAAGGCTGCAAAATCAGTTTTTGTGTGAGTAGCAGATCACGTTCTGTTTCTAGCTCAAGTCCGATAAAATCATCTTGACCAAGATACAGATGTGCATTGGTTTCAAAGAAATACGGCGCCAACCCATGGAATCCAAATATTGCATCTACATGTTCAATATTTTGCCCAGCATTAGGCTGACCCAAATTTTCCTGACGGTAGCGAAGACCCGCCTGAGCATCCCAGAAATCTGAAATATTCCGGCTATACAGAGCTTGGACTGCATATTCTGTTGCTCTGGATTCCTGCTTGTCAGCTTTGAGTTTAATGAACAGTTTATTTTCATCCGTGCCAATCCGAAGCTCATTCTCAGACTGTAAGCCTCCCTCACCTTCTGAGTTTTTGATCCATTTATTGTCCAGTTTGACCCGCGTATAAATTTGCCCTCCATGTTCCTTGCGATGATCATGTTCGCTGGAATAGGTTGAAGCTGAATCTGGAATTAAATTTTCAGTAACTTCCAGTGCTGCTGAAGTTAAATGATGCTCTGACGATTGGAGTGATTGTTGATGATGCATCGAATGATCAGCATGCTGTTGAGATATATCTTCGGCAAAAACAGTCATATTTCCCAACGCCAATACACTAGCCAAAACAGGCTTCAAACAAAGATTAATGGTGCACATGAGCATCTCCTTGTTTTTCTACTGGTTTTGTCATGTGATGATGGGAATGCTCTTCCCGCACAGTATTCTGAGTCGAAACGTCATTTTCCTGAACATTTGCTACAATCAGTTTATTCATCATTCCGGCAGTCATGTGATACAACAGATGACAATGAATCGCCCATTCACCTAGTTCATCTGCAGTCAGCAAAGTCGTAACGGTTTTTCCAGGTGGGACAATCACTGTATGTTTATTCGGCATATCTATTGCAAACTGGCCATTTTCGAGCTGCATGAACATGCCATGTAAATGCATCGGATGTGCCATCATACTGTCATTGATAAATTTCAGCCTGATCCGTTCCCCAAATTTCACTTTGAGCGGCTCTGCTTCATTAAATTTCTTGCCGTTCATGGTCCAGATATACCGTTCCATGGTGCCGCCTAAACGAATCACCAATTCGCTTTCTGCGTCGCGAATATCTTTTTGCGGAGTTAAAGATTTGAGGTCGCTATATTGCAAAGCTTTATGCCCTACCGGTGTAGAGGCATTGGCCCAGCCGTAAACTGGTTGCTGCGTAAAAGTTTTGGCATCTTTTTCATGTTGCATATCCCCGGTCATATTTGAGTGATTCACATGATCTATAGCGGATGAAGTATCTGAATGCTCGGTATGATTGTCCTCTCCTTGTTCGATAATTTTGGCTGATGCATGCTGCTTATGTCCCATCATCGAATGTTCAGTATCTTTTTTAACATTTATGTCATGGCTAGCATGATTCTGATGATTCATCTGCTCGTGTGCTTCACCCTGCATATTGCCATGTCCCATATCTTCCATGGTCAATAAGGCACGAGGACGGGATATAGGTTTGTGTATGGCGTGATGAACTGGCTTTAACTCATTCTGTAAGCTGCCAATCGCAAAACCGGAACGGTCAATCGATTCAGCTTCAATCTGATAATGTTCCGCAGTGGGCTCCACAATCACATCATAGGTTTCTGCGGCACCAATGCGGAATTCATCGACAACTACAGGTTTGACAGGCTGTCCGTCTGCACTGACCACCGTCATTTTCAACTGTGGAATACGCACATCAAAAAATGACATGGCAGAGGCATTGATAAAACGCAATCGCACTTTTTCATTTGGTTTAAACTGTCCCATCCAGTTCTGTTCAGGCGTTTTTCCATTCACCAGAAAGGTATAGCCGGTTACATCAGACAGATCGGTTTTCAGCATGCGCATCTGATTCCACATTTTGCGATCATTCCAGGTGGCCTTAAGTCCATCCCGTTTGATTTGCTGAAAAACATCGACCAGAGTTTCACGCTGATTTTGATAATACTCGGCAGATTTTTTTAAATTATTCATGATCTGCTGGCCGGACTGCTCATGAAATTCTGAAAGCATGACCACATAATCACGCTCGGTCTGCTCATGTGCAGGAACTTCCGCCTGGTTTTTGGGATAGATTACAAAGGCGCCGTAAAGGCCGTCCTGTTCCTGCCCCTTGGAATGGGCATGATACCAGTAGGTTCCACTCTGACGAATTTTAAAGCGATAGACAAATTCCTGATTGGGTGCAATGCCCTGAAACCCGTTAAAACCCGGGACACCATCCATCAGACCGGGTAGCAATAAACCATGCCAATGAAGAGAGCTTTCTTTATTCTTTAGCTTGTTTTTGACGCGAATAACAGCTTCATCACCTTCCTCAAATTCCAGTAAAGGTGCAGGAAATTTTCCATTCACTGTAATACGTTGTACGGTTTTACCGGTGATATTGACTGGACCTTCTTCAATAACCAGCTGGTATTCTTTTACAGCAGCCAATAATGAAGACGAGATCACTAAACTTAAGCCCAATAACAGGCTTTGACTAATTTTAATCGACATAACTTAATCCTTGATTTTTGAAATATTAATAACGAGGATTAAGCTTTAGGTGGGCGCAGAATTTCCTGCCAATACCCGGCAAGGTGCTTGGCTTGATAATTAGAGATAAAAGTGGTTTCTAAGGCATGAATCTCAGGAAGAGTTAACTTCGAGATTTCCACATCGATCCAGCTACTCAGACTATGGCAAGAGCTATAAATACAATCTGGACAAACATCTTTATGGTCATTTAAGTCGGAGTGGCAATTCATGTCCTGTCTCATATCATGAGCAGAACCATGCATAGCTTGATGCTGGCGATGTAACTTCTCTATTTTTGCCATTTCCTGACAATCGGAACTCATCTGCTTGGCTGACGTTTCCAGATGCATCGTTTTTGCTGAAGCAATCGACATGCCGCTCCAGCTTACGGCGAATACCATAAGCATCACAAACCAGATCTGTTTAAAGAACTGTCTGAGCACGATGCACCCTGAAAATATAAAAATGAGTTAACCCAAATAGCATAGGGTGGAATATTAAAATTCGCAAACTTTATAAGCGCTTAATTTAAAGATTAATATTTTGTTCCTGATAAATTGATCACTTCTTAAAATAATTTAGCGGCAGCTTCAAATAAGACACACCATTGTCTTCTGGCATTGGAAACTGCCCTCCATTCATATTGATCTGGATGGCAGGCAAAATCAGCTTCGGCATACTTAAACCTGCATCACGCTGCTGACGCATCTGTACAAATTCAGATCTGCTAATCCCTTCACGGATATGAACGTTCTGGTGTTTTTGCTGCTGAATCGTCGTTTCACATTGATATTCATGACGTGACTCTGGCAAATAGTCATGACACAGAAATACCCGGGTGCTTTGCGGAAGTTGGAACAGCTGGTGAACAGAATCATATAAAACCGAGGCACTGCCATTTGGAAAATCACAACGAGCCGTGCCATAGTCCGGCATAAACAGTGTATCCCCTACAAAGACGGCATCACCAATCACATAGCTTAAACAGGCAGGTGTATGGCCTGGTGTAGGAATATTATAAACTTCCAGTTCGCCAATCTTGAAATGCTCACCATCTTCAAACAGATAATCAAAAGGCTGATGCGCATTGATCTGTTTCATGTCCAGATGATATATCTTGCCAAAAGTTTCCTGCACCAACGCAATTTTCTTACTGATTGCAATCTTGCCGCCTAATTGCTGTTTCAGATATGGGGCAGCTGTCAGATGATCGGCATGTACATGAGTTTCCAGAATCCATTCCACGGTCAAACCATGTGATTTCACATAAGCAATCATCTGATCGGCATGCTCGGTCGACGTGGTGGCAGACGCAGCATCGTAATCCAGCACGCTATCAATAATGGCACATTGAGCAGTTTGAGGATCGCTCACCACATAACTAAAAGTATTGGTATTTTTATCAAAAAATGCTTTGACGTGTGGCTGCTGTGTCATATTTATACTCCTGCCCATTTACGGTGAATCCAGACCCCAAGCAGCATAGCTGCAATAAAATACAGAGCTTGATAATGTCCCAAGCCAATCAGGGTAAAACTGGGTGCCGGACAAATGCCTGCAATTCCCCAACCGATACCAAATAATAAACTACCCGCCAGCAGTTTAGGATCAATCTTTTGATTCTTTGGTAAATCAATGGGTTCATTAAATAAAGTGGTCGGATGTGGATTATGTTTAGCTTTCTGGAAAGGAATAAAAGCCACCAGAATTGCCCCCATCATGACAAAGGCAAGACTGGCATCCCAATCCCCAAACAGATCCAGAAAATCCAGAACTTTTTCAGGATTAGACATACCTGAGAGCATTAAGCCGACTGAAAACAGGCCACCAAATAGAAAAGCGAATAGATTTTTCATTTAGATAGCTCCAACCAGATGACGAACAACATAAACCGTGATAAATCCCGCCAGCATAAAAGACCCGGTCGCAACAAAGGAGCGATTTGACAGACGGCTAATCCCACAGATGCCATGTCCACTGGTACAACCTGAACCTAAACGTGTACCAAAACCAACCAGCAAACCGGCAATGACCATCATCCATGGGCTGGCATTCAGCTCAATTTCTGGCTGAAACAATACGCCGTAGATAAATGGAACTATAAATAGTCCTGCTAAAAACCAGACCGCAGGAGTTTTGAAAATTGTCTTTCGATTAAGTACCTGCCCAACCAACCCACTCACGCCCGCAATACGGCCATTCACATACAGATAGCCGACCACTGAAAGACCAAGCAGTAATCCACCGAGAAACGCTGCCAAAAAGTCATGCATGAGCATATTCCACTTAAAATATATAATTTTATATTATATAATTATAAATATTAATCAAGACGATTTTTAAATATTGTGTGACTAATACAGGTTTTTTATATGACAGCAGATGAAACTCAGACACGTATTGATTTTTCTCAGGCTCATGTGGTAAGCGAACGCTTAAAAGTGTTGTCGAATTCTGACCGACTGAAAATTCTATGTGTACTGGTCGATAGTGAAATGAATGTGCAACAGATTGAGCTACAAACAGATATTCACCAACCCACTCTCTCACAACAACTTACGGTACTGCGAAAAGCCGAAATGGTCAGCACGCGTCGTGAAGGAAAGCAGATTTTCTATCAGCTTTCCGACCCCAAAGTACTTACCCTGATGCAAACCTTGTATCAGCTTTATTGCAAGGCTTAAGTGATAAGAAAAATCTTTATTTATCCATAATTGGAGAATACAAATTCTTAAAATATTTAAAAATTAAGTATTTTCAGGAATATCTGCTGGAGCTGTTCTGGTATCACTTTGAATCAGGCCGTCAACTAACTTGATGGTGCGATCACAACTAACAGACAAGCGCGGATCATGAGTCACCAGCAAAATGGCACAGCCCTGTTCCTTATTTACTTTACGAAACAGTTCAAAAACTTCAGACGCGGTCTGGGTATCCAGGTTCCCGGTCGGTTCATCGGCCAGCAACAAGGCAGGTTCTGTAATGAGTGCTCGAGCGATTGCAACACGTTGCTGTTGCCCGCCGGAAAGCTCATTCGGTTTTCGATGTGCATACTTTTCCAGCCCGACTGCAGCCAGAAGTTCATAGGCTCGGTCTAGAGCCTTTTGATCAGGCTTTCCATGTGCCATCATTAACGGCATAAGGACATTGTCTAATGCATTAAAAGCTTGAATCAGATGGTGAAACTGAAATACAAAACCAATACTGCTGCCGCGTAATGCGGTACGTGCAGCGTCATCCATACGGCTGGTGGGTTGACCAAGCAGATACAGTTCACCGCTAGTCGGCTGGTCCAATAGACCCAGAATATTCAATAAAGTACTTTTCCCCGAGCCTGAAGGACCAATTAGTGCTGCAAAGTCATTACGTTCAATACACAAATCAATGCCATGCAGAACTTCAACCTCATTGGGCTGACCAATATTATAGGATTTACGTAGTGCTTCCAGCCGCAGAACCTCATTCGATGAATCAGACATGACGAATCGCCTCCACAGGATCAAGTGCCGCAGCACGACGGGATGGTATAGCCGCTGCCACTACACCAGTCAATGTGGCCAGCAATAAAGCCAGCAATAGCAGATTGATTGAAATTGGGATATAGAACAGGCCTGGGCCAAATTCATTAAAGATCCAGACCAGTAAATAACTGACTGCACTGCCGATAATAGACCCCAACAAGCCAAAAATTGCGCCTTGAAACAGGAAAACGCGCAGGATTTGTCTTTGTGTGGCCCCTGTTGCCCTTAAGATGCCAATTTCACGAGTCCGTTGTACGACACTGACTGACAAGACGCTGGCAATACCAAAAGCGACGGAGATGGCCACAAAAATAATAATCATATTGGTTGAAAGACTTTGTGCTGAGATGGCATTCATTAACTGTCCATTGGTTTTAATCCAGCTTTCTGCCTGTAAGGAAGTCAAACGCCCGACCTGCGTTGCAATATTTTCTGCTTCAAAAATATCTTCTACCGTCAGGTCGATTACAGTGATCCCGCCTGGCAGGCTGAGTAAAGACTGTGCCTGTTTTAAATCCATATAGACATAGCGCGAATCCAGCTCACGTACTCCAAGTTCAAAAATTCCGGAAATATTTACGACAGTACTGTTGTCCTGACCGGTGTCTAATCGTAATTTGCTACCCACCTGTACACCCAGATCTTTAGCCAGCTGACTGCCAATCATTACATCATCTGCACCGACACGTAACTGCCCACTGATCATATATTCTTTGAGTGGAATTATTTTCTGATAACGTTCTGGATCCATGCCCACCAGCGCAACCGATTCCTGAGCTTCACCGCGCTGTGCGAATGCAGGTCCAGAAACTACTGGAGAAACAGCTGTCAATAAAGGCACCTGATCCAAGGTCGTCACGACCTCTTGCCAATTATTGATAGAGCGTAGTCTTTGGGCCCGTTTATCTTCTAGAACCAGCTGCACAGTGCCTGCGGGTGCGGGTATAACTTGGTTCACTTCATCGGGAGACAATAAACGGATATGTGCCTGTGTCCCTAAAGTCCTTTCGATGATATTGGACTGCAAGCCCTGTATCAGTGCCGAGATAAAAACAATCACAGACACCCCTACAGCAACACCCACTGTAATCATCAGAGACTGCATTCGGCCTTCTCGCAAAAAACTGATTGCGATCTTCCATTCAATCCAGAGACGCCCTAGTAATTTTTTCACTCGAATTTCACCGGTAATTCATTTTTATTGCTGGCATCATTATTCTGGTCGGCATAGTTGATTTCTTCGGGCTTAAATCGAACTCGTGTGCCATCTTTTAAAGTTGAAGTTGCATCTGACAGTACCTGATCACCCGCTTTTAAACCGGAAATCACTTCAGACATGGCAAGTCCGCGCAGACCCAGTTGCACTTTTTGTCGCTGGATTTTGCTATCACGTACCAGTAATACGGTGGCCTGATCGTCCTGTACTTTCCCTAGCGCATCATTCGGAATCGCTAAGGTACGATCACGGCGACCTGTCTCGACATTAACCGATACCGTCATATCCTGACGCAGGAAATCTGGTACCGGATCAACCGATAAACGCACTTCTACCGTGCCGCGTTGAGGATCGATACTCGGTGCAATAAAATTAATCCGGGCTGGGAAAGGTTTATCCGGGTAAGCATCGGCAATTGCAGTCGCTTTCTGGGACAACGCCAGTCGTGACAGATTACGTTCATCCAGTGGTACACGGATTTCGGTATTGCCATCCATTGCAATGGTAAATAAGGTACGTCCTGGCTGAACCAGATCGCCAGGCTCAACATCACGGGTCAGCACCGTTCCAGCAACAGTTGCCCGGATTTTAGTTTTAGCCAGTTGAGCCTGTGCCACCGAAAGCTGCTCACGTAATGAAGCCTCTTCTACCTGACCAGGTGCCAGTGCAGCTGCTTTTAAACGCACAGTTTCATAATTATTGCGTGCTACCCTTTCTGCCTCTACAGCCTGTTCAATTTCTTCTGCCGAAAGGATGCCTGCTTCGGCATTGCGACGGCGCGTCGCTTCACGGCTGGCCTGTTCCAGCTGAGCTTTTGCTGAAGCCAATTCTGCTGAGGCTTGTGGACGGCGATTGGTTGCCAGTTCATTCAATGCGACTTCTGCCTGACGAACTTGAGCTGCCAGTTCATCTGATTTAAGTACAACCAGCAAATCGCCCGGTTTGACCCGATCACCTTCCTTAACCCGACGTTCCAGCACAACACCAGTTACTTCACTACCGACTTGAGCACGTGAAACGGTGATCACCTGCCCGGTGGCAACCACTGATTGCACCAGCGGCATCGGCTCTAAGGTATAACCTGTGACTTGTGGCCCTTGCCACCAGCGAAATACGCCAAATGCAGCGAGCAGAAGTAAAAGAATCAGGACAATATATTTATAGCGGATAGCGCGCAATGTGCTTCTCCATTCTGGTTAAAAGCGCAGTTGTAAAGAAATACTTGTAGCTTATCTAGCTGTGTATTTTAGATTTATTTGGTTGTAAATAAGTTATTGGTTTTATTTTGCAGATTGGTTCCTAAATCGACTTAACTCTGCTGCAATCCACTGAAGGTATATTCCTGCTTATCGCTCTTTTCCCTACAAATAAACCCGATATTTCATCCTAGAAGTCGATTTTAAATAACTCAAACAGGCAGTTCTAAAGTGTCAATTTAAGCTAAATGAATAAATGCTAAATCTTGCACAGGTTCTGTTATGAAATGTTGAGTCTAATTCAATCCCAACTAAAAGCTCCTAATATATTTTTTCATCAAGAGCAATCATGGAAAAAATATGAATAACTATCCTGAAACTCCAGCTTCAACTGAAACCCAAGCCCATCAACCGGGTGACCAGACTAAAATGGATCCTAATCCGGAAGTCATTAAAGAAAATTATAAAGGTAGCGATAAATTAAAAGGCAAAGTAGCACTCATTACAGGTGGTGACAGCGGGATTGGTCGCTCTGTATCAGTATTATTTGCCCGCGAAGGCGCCGATATTGCCATTTGCTATCTGGATGAAGATCAGGATGCGCTTGATACAAAAAAAATGGTTGAAGCAGAAGGACGACGTTGTCTGCTGATTCAATGCGATTTACAGCATCCTGATGAAATCAAGAAAATGGTTGAGCAGACCCTTCAGGAATTTAAAACCATTAATATTCTGGTAAATAATGCAGGTGTGCAGTATCCGCAGGACAGTATTACCGATATTTCTCCAGACCAGTTATTCAAGACCTTCAATGTCAATATCCTGTCCATGTTCCATCTGACTCAGGCGGTACTTCCACATATGCAGGCAGGTGACAGTATTATCAATACCACCAGTATCACCAGCTATCATGGACATGACACACTGATAGACTATTCAAGCACCAAAGGTGCGATTACTTCTTTTACCCGCAGCTTATCTACCAATCTGGCGAAAAATAAAACCGGAATTCGTGTGAATGGTGTTGCACCAGGCCCAATCTGGACACCACTCATTCCAAGCAGCTTTGATGAAGAACAACTGGAAGATTTTGGTAAACAGACACCAATGGGACGTATGGGACAACCGAGTGAAGTCGCTCCTGCCTATTTATTTCTGGCCAGTGAAGAAGCCAGCTATATCTCAGGTCAGGTCATTCATGTAAATGGCGGCAGTATTATTAACGGCTAATCAAAGTTTGAAAGTAGATAACAGCCTTTCTAGCTGTTATCTACTTTTTTCTAAAATATTTAATACGTTTTAGTTTTAGAATCTTTGAAAAACAGAATTTGATGGATATCTATAAAATTCATCTTAAAGCTATAAAACAATTCAAACAAATCCTGACAGATGATTACCCGCGCCAAAATCATCCCTTGTTATAGTGATTTCAGACTCTACCTGATGAGGATTCTAAAATGTCTAGAGGTGATAAATCAGCTTATACCGAAAAGCAAAAACGACAGGCTAAGCATATTGAAGACAGTGAAAAAGATCGTGGTCGTCCTGAAGACGAAGCAGAGCGTATTGCCTGGTCGACTGTGAATAAGCAGGACGGCGGTGGCAAGAAAAAGAAAAACTGAGCTATCCAAAGTTCAAGGAAAGTGATGCTATTGATTTAGCATCAATTCAACTATCTAGATTTTATTCCTTTTATTTTTAAGCAATCGAAAAAGTCTGATGGCCTTAGGTATTCAGATTCTTTCCTCTGTTTTGTTATTCCATCAAATCATTCAAGATAATTTTAAGGAAAAATATGAAAATTCTGATTGTATTAACCTCCCATGATCAACTTGGCGAAACGGGTAAAAAAACCGGATTCTGGCTCGAAGAACTGGCTGCTCCTTATTACACTTTTATTGATGCAGGCGCAGACGTAACGTTGGCCTCTCCAGCCGGTGGCCAGCCACCACTTGATCCAAAAAGCAATGAACCTGATGCGCAAACCGAAACAACCAAACGTTTTGAAGCAGATGAAGTGGCCATGCAGGCTCTTGCCAATACGCATAAATTAAGTGATGTGCTGAATCAGGATTTTGATGCGATCTTTTATCCGGGTGGTCACGGACCGTTATGGGATCTGGCCAATGACCAGAATTCTATTTCCTTAATTGAACAGACTCTACAGGCCAATAAACCTGTGGCACTTGTCTGTCATGCACCGGGTGTGCTTCGCGATGTTAAAAATGCAGAAAGCCGACCTATCGTCGAAAGTAAATCAGTGACCGGTTTTAGTAATACCGAAGAAGATGGTGTTGGTCTGACTGATATTGTACCATTTTTAGTTGAAGATACGCTAAAAGAAAAAGGCGGACAGTATTCCAAGGCTGAGGACTGGCAAGTGCATGTACAGCAAGATGGCCTGTTAATTACCGGACAAAATCCAGCATCTTCTGCTGCAACGGCTGAGGCGCTGTTAAAGTTATTAAAATAATTTCATCCAGATATAAGTCATTGGAGACCAGTTACTTATTTGCTGGTAAAAAACCCTGATGTGATGTCACATCAGGGTTTATTCGTTTTATGTTGAGATTCTAATTCGCTACTGCTGCTGTTGATGCAATGTGCTGGGCCAGTAATTCTCTGAGTTTAAATTTCTGGATTTTCCCCGATGGCGTCATTGGAATCTCGTCCCAAATTTCCAAACGTTCTGGAATATATTGCACTGCCAGATTATGGGTTTTCAGGAAATCGACCAAATCATTAAAACTTAAAGACTGTGCTTGATCTTTTAACTTGATAATCGCACAGGCACGCTCACCTAGCCGTTCATCTGCATAGGCCACTAAAGCGACCACCGCCACATTGGGATGTTTATATAAAAGTGATTCAATTTCTGCGACCGGAATATTTTCACCGCCACGAATGATTACATCTTTTTTACGGCCACAAATCCGGATATAACCTTTCTCATCTTGATAGGCGATATCGCCCGTATCAAACCAGCCATCTGCATCGATATCATTTAAATGAGCACGTTTAAGATAACCGCCAAAACCGGAACAAGCACGAATCATCAAGCGACCAGATTCATTTACCGGCTTGGTCTGTCCTGTTTTATCGACAATTTTGACGTCTACACCCGGTAAGGCAATACCATCAGTATTAAAAGAACGTTCATCGTCATCTTCTGGACAGGTAGTAGTGACCGCGCCACATTCAGTCATTCCCCAGGCTGAAATCACTTTGACCCCTAAACTCTCCCGAGCTTTTTGTACCAGTGGTCCTGGAATAGGCGCACCAGCACAAAGGAAAATTTTCAGTGAATCGACTTTGTCATGCTGTTCAGCCACAGTATTGGACAGGTCGTTCAAAAATGGCGTTGAGGCCATAGTGAAATTCACCTGATGCTGATGAATCAAGTCGACTGCTTTGGATACATCCCAGACATCCTGTAATACCACTTTGGTATTGAGCTGAATCGGCATCATCAGGCCATACATAAATCCGGTCTGATGCGCCATCGGTGACGCCATCAATACCACATCATTTTCAGTTAAATGTAGTCGCTCGGCATAAGGCACAATATTGGAAAACAAGGTATTAGCGGTATGCATCACGCCTTTCGGTTCACCTGTAGTGCCAGAGGTAAAGATCAGTTGGGTAATATCATCCGGGCCAGATTCCAGCCCATCTAGTGCAGCAACGGCTGCAGCATTCTGTTCCAGACCATGGTTGAGTAACAGGCGATCAAAATTATTCTCGCCATCCCCATTCACTACAACTACGTGTTTTAGGGTGTCCAGCTTGTTGTGTAGCTGATTGGCCAACTGTTCATGGCCAAAATTACGAAAGATTTTAGGCACAACAAATACTTTAGATTCACCATGTTTAAGCATGAATTCCAATTCACGTTCACGGAATATCGGCATGAGTGGATTCAATACGGCGCCAATACGGCTACAAGCCAGATACAGCAAGGTAAATTCCCACCAGTTCGGCAACTGGCAAGACACCACATCATTTTTCTCAATACCCAACTGTTTCAAGCCCAGCGCAATTTTGTTGGTCATGTCCCAAATCTGCTGGTAGCTGAAAGTCTGTTCAGTTTGATTCTCGACCTTAAAACTCACTAAAGCGGTTTTGTCCGGATTTTTTTCTACCGCACTGCGTAAAAAATCGAGAATTGTTTGATTGAGCCAGTGTCCCTGTTTGAGCATGGCCTCTTTTCTTGTCGGGATCAGAACCGCATCGAAATCCATTCGCTTATTCCTCATTTTTTATAATAGTCTTATTTTGGCGGGGGCATACTTTCCTTAAGCTGGTACAGCCTTACGTCCTGCCTTATGCCGAGCGATAATTGTTTTCATGATCTGTGCTGTGCCATCGCCAATCTGGAATCCTAGTACATCACGCATGCGTTGTTCCATCACACCACGGTCATAACCGGCATGACCATAAGTCAACAGGCATTGATGAATCACATCATAAGCCAGCTTTGGTCCCCACCATTTACACATGCCTGCTTCAGAGGTATGTGGTAGATGGTTATCTTTGAGCCATAAGGTCTGTAGGCACAGTAAGCGTGCAGCTTCTACCTGCGTTTCATATTCTGCCAGCGGATGGGAAACACCCTGGAAGGCGGTGAGTGGCTGACCAAAAGCTTCGCGTTGCGCAGCATATTCCCAAGCCTCATCCAGACTGACGCGTGCAACCGCTAATACTTGCAAACCAATCAGGGCACGCGAGAAATCAAAGCCCTGCATAACCTGAACGAAACCTTTATTTTCATTGCCCAGACGATGATTTACTGGTACACGGACATTGTCAAAGAAGATCGAACCGCGACCAATCGCACGCTGACCATGGCAGTCAAATCGTGTGGTGCTGATGCCTGGTAAATTCATCGGAACCAAGAGCGCCGTAACACCATGGGCTCCGCTCTCATTTGTACCGCTGCGGCCAAAGACCACTGAAGCATCTGCCTGATCGGCTGCTGAAATCGAAGTTTTTTCACCGTTAATGACATATTCATCGCCATCACGTTCAATCTTTAAACGTAAGTTGGCAGCATCTGAACCACCACGTGGCTCGGTCAACGCAATAGAAAAAATCGCTTCACCAGCGGTCAGTTTTTTTAACCATGGCTCCACCACTTCAGGCTGTCCATGTTCTGCCAGAATCTGACCATTTAAAGAAGCCAGCAAGTTGATATAGGAAAAACTTAAGTCTGCTTTGGCAATGGCTTCATGGATAATCCCTGCTGCCAGTCGGCCCATACCCTGACCACCGTATTGTTCAGGGAGTTCGGGGGCTATAAAGCCCATTTCCCCCATTTTTTTCACCAGATCACGATCAAAGACTCGGCTTTGATCACGCTCCAGAAAACCGGGAGCCACATATTTCTGGGCAAATTTTTCTGCCGTTTCAGCTAAAAGTTCTAGATCTTCGGTGATATAAGGATTCTTTTTCATTGATCAGTCTCCTTATTTAGCATACTTACGGAATTCAGGCTGACGTTTTTCCTTCAATGCATTCACGCCTTCACGAGACTCTTCAGTATCGTAATAAAGTTTTAGCGCATACATGCCCATGCCAGCGATCCCCGCCTGATGTGCGGTATCCATATTGAAACTGCGTTTGGCAATCGCGATTGCGGTCGGACTACGCTGACAGATTTCTTCGCCCCATGCCTGAACTTCTGTATCGAGTTGATCTGCTGGTACACATTTATTGGCCAATCCAATTTCAACCGCTTCCTGACCAGAATAACGGCGGCACATGTACCAGATTTCACGGGCTTTCTTCTCACCCACGACGCGTGCTAAAAATGCTGTGCCATAACCTGGATCGACTGAACCCATTTTTGGCCCGACCTGACCAAAGATTGCTTTATCTGAACAGATCGTCAGATCACAAATCGTGGCCAGTACATTACCTCCCCCAATCGCATAACCTTGTACGCGCGCAATTACCGGTTTGGGGACATCACGAATGACGGTATGCAATTCTTCCATCGGTAAACCAATGGTACCGCGACCGTCATAATTACCATCATGCGCAGACTGATCACCACCAGTACAAAACGCTTTTTCACCCGCGCCGGCCAATACAATCGCCCCAACGTTACGGTCATAGCCTGCCTTATTTAAAGCCTTGATCAGTTCATCACAGGTCGTACCACGAAAGGCATTCATTTTTTCTGGACGGTTAATCGTGATCCAGGCTACACCGTTTTTTACTTCATATAAGATATCTTCAAAATTCATGTTCATTACGTCCTGTACTGTTTTATCTGTCTAATTTAGTGTTAATTAATTTGATGCTTTAACCATTCATGGTCAAACCGCCAGAGACACTAAGGACCTGTCCGGTAATAAAGCTGGCATCTTCACTTAAGAAAAAAGCAATCGCAGAAGCTAAATCATCCGGCTGACCCAAACGGCCCAGTGGAATGGCACGAACAAAGGCTTCACGTAATTTTTCTGGATTTGATGCACCTTCAGTCACGCCTGCAAGTAAAGCGGTATCAGTTGGTCCTGGGCAAATCACATTAATTTTGATGTTATGGCGTGAATGTTCGCGTGCCAGAGTTTTGGAGAAAGATAGCAATCCTCCCTTACAGGCAGCATAGACTGCTTCGCCCGAAGAACCGACACGGGCTGCATCTGAGGCAATATTAACGATACTGCCGGAATTACGTTCGACCATGCCTTTCAGCACAGCAAAGTGCATATTCAGCATACCGACCAGATTGATCTGGATGAGTTTTTGCCATTCATCAGGCGTACTTTTGATGAAAGGTTTGAAAATGTCCCAACCGGCATTATTCACCAGTCCATCGATCGGGCCCAGTTCGGCTTCCGTTTTTTGGACTGCCTGTTCAACGACGTCACTTTGGGTAATATCACACTGAATTGCTAACGCCTGACCGTATTGATTAATTTCATTTGCCAGCTTCTCGGCAGCTTCCAGATTCATATCAAAAATGGCAACTTTTGCGCCTTCTTCAGCCAGACGTCGGCAGGTTGCAGAACCAATTCCGCCAGCACCGCCTGTCACAATCACGACCTTATCTTTTAATCCTTTCATTGTTTTATCCCTACGCTATTCGTTGTCGAATTTAATCGGCTATTGTTCTAATTCGGTGTGTTTTATCTAAAATAGAAAGAGATTGAATTTATGTCAATATATTTACATAAAATAATATTTATATTTTTATAAATATTTAAATAACAATTAGTTAATAATTTTATTTATTCAATGTATTGACCTATATTGACTTTTATCTTTAGAGTAACCCATATCTAGTCCCAGCTTATTACTAAGCTGTTTCTGTTTCATGAAGGATGTTTTATTTCTTTAGTTTGCTAGATGACTGCCTTGATATTCAGCTAGAGAACAAACTGAAACTGTGAATATCAAGAAAGATATTTTTAAATGATTTAATCGCTTAGTACAGGATTTAAAGATGCAGATTTCTACTAAAAAACTATGATTTTTAAAACAAATTATAAAAGAAACTGATTTATGCGAAAAAGCGATAGGTTATACTTTGCACCGTTTGGCTATTTCAGTATTGAGGATGTTGCATATAGTGAGTGATACTTTGTCAAAAAAATATGATCAATCCTTATATTCCGCTCATAACCGGCTGTTTTTCCGGCTGTTTCAGGTGGGAAACAGTCTGGATCGAAAATGCTTAAATGAGCTAAAAATATCTCCCGTGCATTGGGCGGTGCTCGGTGCCCTGTCTCGTCCTAAAGTTAAGTCTGGTATGTCTTTTTCAGATCTGACCGAATATCTGGGTGTAAGCCGACAAAATCTGGATGCCGTCTTAAAACGACTGGAACGTGATGGACTGGTAGAGCGTGTTATCAATGAACAGGATCGACGTGCCAAAATTGTTGCGCTTACCACGGAAGGTTTTCAGACCTGGGATAGCCTGCAGGATGATTTTTTTGAGTTTTATGGACAAGCCTTAAATAAACTGGCTTTTGATGATGTGATTACCCTGATTCATTTACTCAATAAAGTAAATGATGGTCTGAAAAGTATTCATCTGCAAAAAGAGTCAGACCAATAAAAAATAGAAATCTTATTTTTAAATTAAATAGATAAAAAATGAGC
This sequence comes from Acinetobacter sp. YH12236, assembly GCF_013417645.1. Classification (NCBI taxonomy): domain Bacteria; kingdom Pseudomonadati; phylum Pseudomonadota; class Gammaproteobacteria; order Moraxellales; family Moraxellaceae; genus Acinetobacter; species Acinetobacter sp. YH12236. Next base: position 125,434 of record NZ_VPDM01000003.1, on the reverse strand, counting down.
CCTTATGAGGCTCATTTTTAACATCATTGTTTAAAATGATCATTATGCTTTTTGTGGGTCATATTGACGATCTTTGATAAAGATCCCAGACACTGCACCACACAAGAAATAGGCACCGCCCATAATCAGGAAGCCCAAGCCAATTGAACCACCACTCGCTGCTGCGCCAATAATCGCAGGCGCAAACATGGCCCCAATACGCCCTGCATTATAAGCACCACCGACTGCTGTACCGCGGATTGACGTCGCAAAGCTTTCAGTCATATAAGTTGCGTTAATTGCATATGGAATACCATATAGGAAACCAAAGAAAATTAGCAGATAGGCAATATTATCTGGGGTGTTGAACAGCACAATTACGGGTAGAAAAATCGCCGTACCAATCGCGCCAAAAGAGAAAACGGCGCGTCGACCTAAACGGTCTGCAGCAAAACCGGCCAGAACTTTACCAAAAATCATGGCGACATAAGTCCCGATCATATAGCCCGCCATTGATTTAAAGTTCATGTGTAATTCAGATTCTAGATAAGCCGGCATCCAGTTATTTACACCGTAATAGCCAAACTGCAGGAACCCAGCCGTAAAAATCCATAAAATAAACATTTTACGATTCGCAGGATCTGCAAAGATTTCTTTAATGGTACTTTTCTTAACAGGTTGTTTGGTGGTTTCTTCAGCGGGTGCATATAAACGCAGTAATCTTGCACGCTGCCACGATTCTGGTTCAGGAACCAGTTTCTGGATAAAAATCGCCATGACGGATGGGATAATCGCGACAAAAAACAGTGTACGCCAGCCATATTCAGGAATAATCCAACCTGCCAATACAGTAGCTACGATATAGCCGACCGTCCAACCTGCCTGTAAGGTACCTAAAATTGTAGTCCGGTATTTGGTTGGTACATATTCAGCCATCAGGGTACTGGCTGCAATATATAAAGACCCGATCCCAAACGCAGACAGGAAACGTAGTACCGCGAACTGTTCATAGTTTTGGGTAAAGCCCAAGGCTGCAGTTAATACTGAAAAGATCAGAATTGAAATAACGACTGTACGTACCCGGCCTAAACGGTCACAAGCCCAGCCACCAATAAAACCACCAATCGCCATACCCGCCAGTGTAAAACTACCCAAGGTACCGGCTTGTAAATTACTTAAACCAAATTCTGCTTTCAGGCTGTTTAAGCTGAAGGACAGCAGTAGCATGTCCGCGCCATCGACCAGGAGTGCCAAAAAGGCAAAGACAAAGGCAATCTGCTGGGTTCGTTTGGTAGTGGGTTTTATCTTTGCGAGTTCTCTTTCTAAAACTTGTTCTCTTACTAATTCCGTCATATTTAAATCTCTATTCCTATCCTTAGGTTTTTTCATTCTGATCTTGTGTATGCACACTTCTGTATGCATGCGCTTTAAGCGCGATCCGTTTTCAAAGCACAGTACTTACTCCTGTTCTTATAGTCTCATTCCCGAGACTTTTCCCTTTCCTGTTATTTTTGAATCGTATTTATTCTCGTCATCAGGCTAAAGAAGTTAGGATGATTTTTCAATCATTTTAGATGTTTTATTTTGTTAGACGAAATTAAGTATCGTAAAGTTGATTGTTTTTCCATTTTCATATAGCTTTAAAGCGATTATTAAAATGACATGTAATCTAAATAACATCGAACAAGGAGCGTAACGATGGGTGCTTTAACAGGCTTTCGTGTACTGGATTTAAGCCGGATTTTGGCTGGTCCTTGGTGTAGCCAGATTTTGGCTGACCTGGGTGCAGAAGTGATTAAAATTGAAAAGCCTGATCATGGAGATGACACACGCATCTGGGGGCCACCTTGGCTTAAAAATAATCAGCAGGAAGATACCCATGAATCGGCTTACTATCTTTCAGCCAATCGCGGTAAACATTCAGTTGCCGTAGATTTATCTACTCCGGAAGGTCAACGCATTATCAAGAAACTCGCAGAACAGAGTGATGTAGTGATTGAGAACTATAAAGCGGGTTCGTTGAAAAGATATGGTCTGGATTATGAAAGTCTGAGCCAGATAAATCCGCGTCTGGTGTACTGTTCAATTACCGGCTTTGGCCAGAATGGCCCGCGTGCGCAAGAACCAGGCTATGACTTCATTGTTCAGGGTATGGGCGGTATGATGAGTGTTACGGGTGAACGTGATGACCTTCCAGGGGGTGGTCCGCAAAAAGCAGGTCTAGCCTTTGCTGATCTGACCACTGGCTTATATGCTGCAATTGCGATTCAAGCTGCTTTATTGTCCCGTGAAAAAACTGGTGAAGGTCAGCATATTGATATGGCACTGCTGGATACCCAGGTCGCTTCCCTCTCTGTTCTAGCCATGAATTATCTGACCTCAGGTAAAGTCCCTGGCCGCTTCGGAAATGCCCATGCCAATATTGTGCCTTATCAGGTGTTTAAAGCACAGGAAGGTGAGTTCATTATTGCCTGTGGGAATGACCTGCAATTTCAAGCGCTGTGTCAGGCCGTGGGTTTGACCAAAGTGGCAGAAGATCCGCGTTTCTTGAAAAATTCAGGCCGGGTTACACATCGTGAAGAACTGACCACCCTTCTGCAGGCGCATTTCTATTCTCAACCGGCAAAACACTGGGTAGATCTTATTCATGCAGTCAAAGTCCCAGTGGGCATGATCAATAACCTGAAACAGGCTTTGGAAGAAGAACAGGTTCTGGCGCGTGAAATGGTCATTCAGATGCCGCATACTCTACGTGACGATTACACCTCGATTGGTTCGCCGATTAAACTTTCCAAGACCCCGGTAGAATATAAAAAAGCACCACCGTGTCTGGGTGAAGATACCGACGCCATCTTGAGCCAGTATTTAAGCCCTGCTGAAATGGAAGAGCTGAAAAGTAAAAAAGTCATCCAGCAGCGCTAAACTGCTCAGCAATAAAAAAAGGAATCGAAAGATTCCTTTTTTATTTTGACTATGTCATTTCTCAGCAGGCTTTGGCATCCGGCTGCACGGTTTTAGGCAACTCACGGCGTAGAATTTTACCGACTGCAGACTTTGGCAATCCAGACACAAACTCAATATATTTTGGCAGCTTATAACTGGTCAATTGTAGTCTCAGATAAGTCATGACTTCATTCTCGGTCAGACTGGTATCCTGTTTTACAATAAAGGCTTTCGGAACTTGTCCAGATTTTTCATCATCCACTCCAATGACGGCACATTCCAGTACTTTAGGATGTTTGGATAAAACGCCTTCCAGCTCATTTGGATAGACATTAAAGCCGGAGACCAGAATCATGTCCTTTTTACGGTCCAGAATAGTGATATAACCCTGCTCGTCCATACAACCGATATCACCTGTCAGGAAGAAACCATCTTTGGTAAATACCTGTGCTGTTGCTTCCGGTTGCTTCCAGTAACCTTTCATCACCTGAGGGCCGCGAATAGCAATTTCTCCAGCCTGATGAAGTGCTACAGGTTTTCCTTCATCATCCAGAATCTGAATTTCTGTGCCTGCCAATGGCAAGCCAATACTACCGCTAAAGCGCTTGCTTAAAGGCGGGTTAAATGTTGCCGTTGGTGAGGTCTCAGAAAGACCGTAGCCTTCATAGATATGACAGCCTGTGACTTCGCACCATAATTCTGCCGTGTTTTTTAAAACAGATGCACCGCCGCCTGTCGTGGTTTTTAGGCGTGAGTGATCCAGCTCGCGGAAACGTGGATGATGAGCCAATGCATTAAACATGGTATTCACGCCCGGAAATACCGTTGGAGGATGCTTATGATATTGATCTACCAATGCATCCAGATCTCTTGGATTTGGAATCAGTACATTGGCAAAACCGCGACTTAGTCCATAACTGAACAGGCAGATGGTAAAACCATAAATGTGATACAGCGGCAAGGCACAAAACACATATTCTTCTTCAGTGGCATAGCGGTCACCAAAATGGCTGATAAACACCGTACTGTTCTGGGCAATATTAAATAAGATATTGCGATGACTGAGTTCAGCCCCTTTGGAAACACCTGTAGTCCCACCGGTATATTGCAGAATGACAGTATCTTCCTGCTGCTGTACAGGCGCTACAAAATCAATCACCTGTACCTGATCAATGGCCTGCTTAAAGTCAGAAAAATGTTTATCAGGATATTGCGCTGTTTGGCTATAAATTGAAACTGACTGATCCTGAATGAAATCGAGCGGATGGGTAGAAATCACATGTTTTAGCGCAGGACATTCATCCAGATTATTTAACTGTTCTAAGGTTGAGCCCAGAATAATCAAGGCTTCTGCTCCTGAATCCTGAACTTGATGATACAACTCACGCTGGGTGTACATCGGGTTTACATTCACCAGAATATAACCTGCACGAATAATCGCGAAAGTCGCAATCGGATATTGAATAATATTCGGCAACATCACCGCGATTCGGCTACCGGCTGCTAGGCCTAGATTCTGTAGGTAAGTAGCCAGTTTCTGGCTATAAACATCAATCTCCTGATAGCTGAACTTTCGATCCAGATAAAAAAATGCAGTCTTATCCTTAAACTTAAGCAGATTCTCTGCAATTGTCGTACTCAAAGTTTTGTCAGGATCAGGCCGGGTAAATTCCGGATTAACATTCCATTTTTTATATTCTTCCATCCATGGCTGACTTGTCATTACAGCACTCCTATCCTTGATTTTAAATTTATTTTGTATCGTGAAACTTTATTTTGATTAAAAAATAATAACGTTATCTTTCCTCCCAAATCAATGCAATATTTGGCTAATTTCAAATTTTTACAAATAAAATCACGAATTTTATGGCTAATTATTTGGATATATTTTATCAATTAATAATATGAAATTTCTTATAGCGAAATAATAAATCAGTAAAAGCAACAAAAGAATGTGGATTCATTCTTATAAAACAACAACGTAACAAGAAAAGGATGTCGATGATGACGTATGAAACTTCAGTGCTAGAAGCTGAACGGGTCACAGTTCAGCCTAAAAAAATATGGATGACCGCGTTTATTCTATGTTTTCTTATTTTACTTGCAGACGGTGTTGATCTGGCTTTCTTGGCCTATAGCCTTACCAGTATCAAAGCTGAATTTAATTTAACCACCGTTCAGGCAGGTGCCTTAGGGAGCTGGAGTCTGGTCGGTGGAGTGATTGGCGGATTAATTGGCGGTTGGGCCTGTGACCGTTTTGGCCGGGTGAAAGTTATTGTATTTTATATGATTCTTGCTTCCAGCTTATCCTGCACCTTGGGCTTTGTAGAATCTTACCATCAGTTTTTAATTATCCGCAGTATTGCAGCTATTGGACTGGGTTCCCTATACATCGCCTGTAATACCTTAATGTCAGAATATGTTCCGACAAAATACCGGACGACTGTTCTGGCAGCACTTATGACCGGTTTTACCTTAGGTTCATTATGTGCAACTTTACTGGCGGGCTGGATTATTCCTGAATATGGCTGGCGTATGCTGTACTGGATTACCATTTGCCCGATCGTTCTGGCTTTTCTGCTTTATTTTCTTGTTCCTGAACCGGATTCATGGCTACGTTCACGTGAATTAAAACGTCAGGAAGCAGCTAGCAAAGTTAAGGTGAAAAAGCAGAATCCTTATAAAGTCATTCTCAAAGATAAAAATCACCGCTGGATGTTTTTACTATGGATTTTAAGTGCAGGTGCCCTGCAATTTGGTTATGCCGGTTTAAGCAACTGGTTACCTGCCTATCTGGAATCGGATCTGGGCATCAGCTTTAAGGCCATGACTGGCTATATGGTTGGCACGTTTATGATCATGATTTTTGCCAAGATCGTCGCAGGCATTCTGGCAGATCGTTTCGGACGACGTGCCTTGTTCGCTTTTGGAACCATGGGCACAGCCCTGTTTCTTCCGATTGTAATTTATTTCAATACACCGACCAATATTTTGTACCTGATGCTCATGTTAGGCTTCTTGTATGGTATGCCATTTGCCATTAATGCCACATATATGACTGAAAGCTTCCCTACTTCGATTCGTGGTACAGCAGTAGGTGGTGCATTCAATATAGGCCGTATCGGAGCAGTATTTGCCCCACTCACTATTGGTTATTTTGCCCATGGAGGCTCAATTGGAACGGGACTATTGGTAATGGCAGGTGCCTATTTTATTTGCGGTCTGATTCCTGCACTGTTTATACGTGACCGCTTATATGATCCGCAAAAAGCAGATTAATCTCTATCATCTTTTAATAAAAAACCAGTCAAATAGACTGGTTTTTTTAATGAATAAAATTTAAAAATCAGACAACTTTTCTTTGAGCATTTTCCATGTATTCATAATGGTAACCACTGCGAATAAAATGCTGGTTTTTATCTCTAAATGAATGTGCATAATCCGGCCAGACTAAAGTCAGCTTGCGACTCACCGGGTCCAGATACCAACTTTTACAGCTTTCTGATAACCAGACACTGCCTTGGGAAAGTTGCTGTAACTCCTGCATATAGCGATTTTCGGCGTTCTGATCGGCTTCAAAAACCTGAATCTGTTCCTGTTCAAAAAACTGCAAGGCATCCAGTACCAGATCAAATTGGGTTTCCAGGAAATAAAGCGCTGAGTTATGTCCACTACCGGTATTTGGACCATTTAAGATAAATAGATTCGGAAAATTATGGACGGTCGTAGATTGATAACCCTGCATACCACTAGACCATTGCTGCTCCAAGCTTAGACCATGCTTACCTATGACCTTTGAAGCATAAGGTGGTCGTGCTGCTTCAAATCCGGTAGCAAAGACGATGATATTTGCAGGAATCTTATTGCCAGACTTGCTGATTACACCGTCTTCCTCAATTTCAGCCAAAGCTGAATCTTCAAGCGTGACATTCGGTTTTAGAAAAGTCGGATAATAATCATTGGACAGCAATAAACGCTTGCAGCCCGGTTCATAATTCGGTGTGAGTTTCTGCTGTAATTCAGGATCTGGAATCTGGTGTTTTAAGAATTGCAGGCAATTTTTCTTAACCCGCTCGATCTGGCTTTTCAGATTACGGCGCTGAGCAAAATTGTATTCATTACCCCAGAACAAGGAATGTCTTAACGCTGCCATGCTATCCGGATCTTTGCGGAAAAGCTGTTTTTCTGACTCAGAATAAGGTCGGTCTGGTCGCGGTAAAATATACGGCGCACTGCGTTGCAATACGGTCAGACTTTTTGCTGTTTTGGCAATTTCCGGTACAAGCTGGATAGCTGAAGCCCCTGAACCCACGACAACCACACGCTGATTATCCAGATTCACTTCGTGATTCCAACGTGCAGAATGCATGACCTGACCTTGAAATTCTTCTAGTCCCGGAATTTGTGGCAGATGTTCATCTGCCAGATGCCCGGTTGCTGTAATTAAAAAATTTGCTTCATAAGAACCTTTAGATGTCTGAATATTCCAGATACGTTTTTCGGTATTCCAGCTGGCTTTTTCGAGCTGAGTATGAAAATCAATATGTGGCCGGATATTTTCCTGATCACAGCATTGAATTAAGTAACGTTGAATTTCTGCCCCTTGCGGAAAGACACGTGACCAGTTGGGATTTTTAATAAACGAGAAAGAATATAAATGTGACGGTACATCACAGGCGACACCGGGATAGGTATTATCACGCCATGTTCCGCCCACTTCTGCTGCACGTTCAATGATTTTAAAATCGTGAATGCCCTGCTGTTTAAGACGGATCGCCATGCCTAATCCACCAAAACCGCTGCCTACAATTAAAATCTTGCTGCGCTGTCCTTGAGCTTGCATTATTTTTCTCCTTTTTTTAAGGCATCATGGGCTGGATTTTCTGATTCGCCGGATACTGTTCTGGATGCTGGCTAAACTGGTTGATCAGTTGCACCACTTCCGCTGGCGCTTCAATATGGATTGCATGTCCTGAAGCTATTTCGATATAGCGGCTGTTCTGAATCGAAGCAAAGAGTAATTTTGCTTGCGCTAAAGGCACCATCCGGTCTTCACGGCAAGCCACGATCAAAGTCTCCGCAGAGATGTTCGGCAAAATGGCGGTGATGTCAATGCGATAATTCAGTCCACGCTGTTTGGCTGCATCTTGAGAAGGCTTAACGAAGCGTGCCAGATCCAACACCTGCTGTTCACTACGTGCAGACAAATAATCATCGCTATACAGGCAATAATTCACAAAATGCGGTAAAGCTGCGGATTGATCGTTAAATAGCTGTTGCCAGATCGTGGTCCGTAGTTGTTGCACCGAGCTGGTTTTTGCCCAACCTGCTAACAGAATCAAACGTGCCACGCGCTGTTTAAGACTCGCAGCTACTTGTGCAGCAATCACAGCACCAAGTGAATAACCCACCACAGTAATTGCTTCATCTTCTGCAACTGCATGCTGGATCAGTGCTTCAACTTGCTGGCTAAAATCAGTCACTGCCAGATCGGCTTTATCTGGAGTATGCAAATCAAGCGATAAAACCCGCTGATGGATACCGAGCATGGGGAAAATATAGCTGAAATGTTTGTCCGTATTTCCACCCGTACCATGGATCAGAATGATGGTGGGATATGAGGATTTCTGTCCGACTTCATGATAAGTCAGTTGCAGATCACCATAAGGACATTGTCGAGTAATCGTGTCTAAATCCATATAGACTCCTGATCTTGTTGTTTTATGGTCAATGCAATACTAAAAAGCACCCATCGATATTGAATTTTGTGCAGGATGAAAAAAGTAGTAAGAAAAAAAGACCCACGATCGAGAGATTGATCGTGGGCAAAAGGATTAATCGAATTTAAACTCTTCAGGAGTCAGCAGGAACAGGCTCTCACCACCGGCCTGAATATTGGCAACGTGAGTTGAAGTTCTTGGCAGAATCCGGGCAAAGAAGAATTGTGCCGTTTTGATCTTCGCTGCATAGAACGGATCAGTATTGCCTTCCTCAATTTTTTGCTGCGCCGTAATCGCCATTTTCAGCCATAAATACGAAGACACTACATAACCAGAGAAATATAGGTAATCCACAGATGCCGCACCGATTTCATTGGCAGACTGTTGTGCCTGAGCCTGAATCGTTTTGGTTAATTCTAGCCATTGCTCAGTCAGCTGGCTCACTTGTGCAACCTGCTGGTTAAACTGGGCATGTTGCTGATGCTCTTTAACAAAGCCCTGAATCTCATCCGTTAATGCAGTGAGCAAACCTAGTTTCGAACCCAGCACTTTACGCGCCAGTAAATCGATTGATTGAATTTCAGTGGTACCTTCATAGAGGCTGGCAATACGTGCATCACGGGCAATCTGTTCCATGCCATGTTCAGCAATATAGCCGTGTCCACCGAAAACCTGCATACCGTGTTTAGCTGCTTCCACACCTGTTTCTGTCATTAATGCTTTAGCAATTGGGGTTAATAATGCCAGACGGTCTTCTGCTGCTTTCTTCTCTTCAGGATTGTCCGTTGCTTCAGCAATATCGGCATAAGTCGCCAGATAATAAGCCAAGGCACGTGAACCTTCAGCAAATACCTTTTGAGTGAGCAGCATATTGCGTACTGCCGGATGCACAATGATTGGATCCGCAGGCAGGTTTGGCTCTTTCGCACCTTCAAGTGAGCGCATTGCCAAACGGTCTTTGGCATAAGCCAATGCGCCTTGATAAGATGATTCAGCTGCAGCCAAACCTTGAATCGCTGTACCAATACGCGCAGAGTTCATAAAAGTAAACATGCAGTTCAAGCCGCGGTTTTCAGGCCCGATCAGGAAACCTTTGGCATTATCAAAATTCAGTACACAGGTCGCATTGCCATGAATACCCATCTTGTGTTCAATCGCGCTACACACCACACCATTGCGTGAAGCCACATTTCCAGCTTCATCCAGATTGTATTTAGGCACGATAAACAGTGAAATACCTTTAGTACCTGCTGGTGCATCCGGTAAACGTGCCAATACGATATGTACGATATTTTCAGCCAGGTCATGCTCACCTGCTGAAATAAAGATTTTCTCACCGCTGATGCTGTAGCTGCCATCTTCATTTGGCACTGCTTTGGTACGGATCAGGCCCAGATCAGAACCGGCATGTGATTCAGTTAAACACATAGTTCCGGTCCAGCGACCTGCAATTAAAGGCACCAGGAATTTCTGTTTCTGTTCGTCGCTACCGTGATGCTCTAAGGTACGCATCGCACCATGTGACAGGCCTGGGTACATACCCCAAGACCAGTTAGTCGCCGTAATAATTTCTGAAATGGCAATACGGTATAAAGTCGGGAAGCCTTGGCCACCATATTTTTCATCGCCAGTTAATGAGGTAAAACCAAGTTCTACATATTTGTCATAAGCCGCTTTAAAACCATCCGGTGTAGTTACGACGCCATCCTGCAAACGGCAGCCCTGCTGGTCGCCTGTTGCATTAATCGGTAGAAGTTCGTTTTGGCAAAAATCAGCAGCGACTTCCAGATATTGTTCCATAATATCCATAGAAACTTTGTCTGCGAACTTTGCATAGCCTTCGTATTTCTGTTCAACATTGAGCAGATCTTTCAGCACAAATTTCATGTCTTTTAATGGCGCAATATAATTTCTCATCGTAATTCCCTTGTATGAGTTCTAATTTGTATATTTATGACAATTAATTTCATAATACGAAATTATGTTTTAGGTCGAATATAATATAAGTGCATGGATAAAATCTAGTCATGACATAAAAAATCACATTTAAAAAATTAAAACTTTGGTATAAAAAAGCCATTCGGTAATGAATGGCTTTTTATTAAATGATCAAAATAAATCGATCTAGCGCGGGAAAAACTGAGCCAAACGTTGCTGAACAATCTGTTCTGCTTCTTGCATGATATTGTCAATCAGCGTTTGACAGGTTGGAATGTCATGGATTAACCCCATCACTTGACCTGCTGTCAGTACGCCTGCATCTACATCGCCATTTTCCAAAGCCAGCTTGCCTTTTAAGCCACTAACATAAGGGCGAATCTGTTCAAATTCCAGATTTGGGTCTTCACCCATTTTAACGACGAGATCAGATACCGCATTTTTCGCAACACGCGCAGTATTTCTGAACTGGCGGTAAAGTAGATGCGTTGCTCGTTCATCATTGTCGACATAAAACTGCTTGATGTTGGGATGGATTGGCGCTTCTTGTGTGGCACAGAAACGTGTCCCCATATTGATGCCTTCTGCACCTAAAGCAAGTGCTGCCACCAGACCACGTCCATCAGCAAAACCACCACTGGCCACAATTGGTACGGTAAGCTGATCAGCGGCTGCAGGAATCAGGATTAGTCCAGGAATATCATCTTCACCCGGATGGCCGGCACATTCAAAACCGTCAATCGAGATCACATCCGCACCGATTCGTTGTGCTGAAAGTGCATGTCTGACCGAGGTACATTTATGAATCACAATGATGCCGTGCTGTTTAAAGGCCTCAATATGTTCATGTGGCTTGTTACCTGCCGTTTCTACAATCTTGATTCCACTTTCAATAATGGCCTGACGATATTCGGCATACGGCGGTGGGTTTACAGCGGGTAATAAAGTTAAATTGACCGCAAAAGGCTGATCCGTCATTTCACGGCAACGTGCAATTTCCTTGGTCAGCGCTTCAGGTGTGGGTTGTGTCAATGCCGTCAGCGTTCCCAAACCACCCGCATTGGAGACTGCACTGGCCATTTCTGCGGTACCGACCCACATCATGCCGCCCTGAATAATCGGATAGCGAATGCCTAAAAGCTCGGTGATACGCGTTTGAATGTTCATGAATGTTCTCCTTAGCGTCCGGTAAATTGTGCAGGACGTTTTTCAACAAAGGCCTGCACACCCTCTTTGTAGTCCTGGCTACTTAAGGCCAAGTATTGCAGGTTTTGTTCCAGCTCCAGTTGCTGATCCATGCTATTTTCAGCACTGCGTTGCAAAGCCTGTTTGGTTAAGGCCAGTGCATAGGTCGGCTGTCGTGCCAGTCGCTGTGCAAGCTCATCGATATAAGCATCAAATTCTGCATCAGGGATCATTTTCCAGATCATACCCATTTCAGCCGCTTCTTTGGCATGCACAGGCTCACCAAGTAAAGTCAGTGCCATGGCACGTGCATAGCCGATCAAACGCGGCAACATCCAGGTGCCGCCGGCATCAGGAATTAAGCCAATTTTAGAAAAGGCTTGAATAAATTTGGCACTTTCCTTGGCAATAACCAGATCGCAAGCCAGCGCGATATTGGCCCCTGCACCGGCAGCCACACCATTTACTGCCGCAAGCACCGGTTTGGGACTTTTACGAATCAGGTTGATCAAAGGATTATAATATTTGGCTAGAGAGCCTTCGGGAGGCAACGGCACACTACCGAGCTGCCCGGCACGTTCTTTTAAATCCTGTCCCGCTGAAAATGCCCGACCATTACCACGAATCACAATCACCCGAATATCCGAGTCTGTATTCCAGCTTTTCAGCACCTGCTGCACTTCCTCATGCATTTGCCGATTGAAACTGTTCAGTGAATCTGGACGGTTAAAACTTAAAGTGGCAACGCCTTGCTGAACCTGGGTCTGAATCATTTCCCACATCATCAATTTCCTTATTTTTTTGTCTGTATCTCTACAATTAATAGCCTTTATTGACATCCACCTGATGACACAAATCCAGGCCCTGATTTAATCGGCGGTCATTTTCCAGTATCTGCTCTACCACCACAGACATTGGGGCATGTGAGGCAACATGTGGTGTCACCACAATTTTTTCATGCTGCCAGAATGGATGGTCCACAGGTAATGGCTCCTGCTCAAAGACATCAACAATCGCACCACGAAGATGACCAGAATCCAGCGCATCCAATAAATCCTGCTCGATTAAATGCTGGCCACGCCCGACATGAATCAAAGCTGCCTGTTCAGGAAGTTGCTGAAATAATTCAGCAGAAAGAATGCCGGTATTTTCTTCGGTGAGTGGTAGCAGGTTAATCAGAATCTGACTTTGCGCCAGAAATTCGGAAAGCTGTTCTTGCCCTACATAACTTTTAACTTGATTAATGTCTTTTGGGGAATTCGACCAACCAGAGACTTGATAGCCCATGTCTGCAAAACGTTCTGCTACGTATCCGCCCATATGCCCGAGTCCCATAATCCCGATCTGGATATGATGGCTATAGCTCTGGCGATACTGCTTCCACAGTTGCTGCTTTTGCTGCTGGATCATGCGGTCAAAATAGCGCTGAAAATACAGCACACCCCAAAGCAGATAATCAAACATGCCCTTTTGATGATGTGGATCCAGTACCCGGCAAACGGCTTGATCTGGACGTACAGCATTTAAGTTTAAATGTTCTACCCCAGCAGCAATCGAATGAATCAGGCCAAGCTTTGGTAGCTGCTGCACTTTTTCCAGATCTGGAAACCAGGCAGCGACTGTGGTTGCCTGTTCAGCTTCAGGACTGTCCACTGTACAGAAACTGCCAGCAGGCGCATATTTTTGAAAAGACTTGACCAGAATGGCTTCAATATTTGGTACAGAACTGGAAATAACAATCATGATGCATACTCCGTATATTGATGCTCAATCAGGGACAAAGCGGCCTGCCAGGCACGCTGTAAAATCGGTTCAATGAGAGGACTGGCGAACTGCTTGGCTGTTTTAATTCGGACTTCTTCTGCTGGATAATGCAATTCAGCACCGCCGCTTAAGGCTTTCACCTGTGCCTGACAGGCGCGCTCCAGGAAATAGATTTCATGAAAAGCCCGCGCAATGGTTTCCCCAGCCGTTAATAGGCCATGATTGCGTAAAATCATGGCGCGATGGCTGCCCAAGTCCTGAATCAAGCGTTCTTGTTCATCAGTTGAAAGCGCGACGCCTTCATATTCGTGATAGGCCACATGCTGATAAAATTTCATGGCGTGCTGGGAAATTGGGAGAAGCCCGTGTTTCTGAGCAGAGACGGCAATACCATCTGCAGTATGCGTATGAATGACACAGTTGAGATGAGGATGCGCGTCATGAATCGCAGAATGAATTACAAAACCTGCCATATTGACTGGCTTGTCCTGCTCATAGCTTTCTACCACCTGTCCTTCATGATTAATCTTCACCAGCGTTGAGGCACGCATTTTTTCAAATGCGACACCATATTGGTTAATCAGAAAACAGTCTGGTTGATCTGGGACTCTTAGGCTGATATGAGTATCAATCAGGTCGGTCATCCGATAATGCGCAATAATACGATAAAGTGCTGCGAGTTCACAGCGTGCCTGCCATTCAGCATCTGTGACGAGATTTTTTATTGTCATCATTCCATCCTGGAAAAATATAGCATTTCGATCACTATCTGTTATATCATAATTTTAGAAAAACAGAATATTATTTCATAAGGCGAAATATTTTATTAAAGGGAAGCTATATGACTACAGCTCAAATGAATGGACTTGAATATCTAACTGCAATTAAAAATGGCGAATTGCCTGGTTCAGCGATGGGACAACTGATTCCCATGAAACTCAGTGTCGTCCGTGAAAACTACGTGGAATATGAAGTTTATCCAGATGAACGTCATTTCAACCTGCAAGGCGGCATTCATGGTGGATTCTGCGCCACGGTTCTAGACAGCGTAACCGGTGCAGCAGTTCATACTACAGTTGATGCGGGCGTGAGTTTTTCCACTATTGACCTGAATGTCAAAATGCTCAAAGCCATGAAAAATAGCGAAACTTATACTGCGATTGGCGAAGTGATCCGGATTGGACGCAATGTGTTGACTTCAGAAGGCCGAATTGTAGATAAAGACGGTAAACTTTATGCTTTCGGTTCAGCAACTTTATTGGTTACTGGCCGTAAATAATCCTTACGCTGATTTAAACATTCCCTGCATTTGCAGGGATTTTTTTATTTTGAAAAAATCCTAATAAAAAATGCCATGCATATCATCTATACATGGCATGAAAGCAATAACTGAAACTGTTATGCAGCTTCAGGGTTTTCAATCACCATCGCCAGGCCTTGACCCAGACCGATACACAGGCTGATCACGGCATATTTTTTACCAGTACGCTGTAATTGACGCGCAACAGTTAAAGCCAAACGCGCACCTGAACAGCCTAGTGGATGGCCAATCGCAATGCCACCACCATTTGGGTTGACACGCGGATCATCAAAAGCCACATCCAGACCTTTCAGGCAAGATAACACCTGGCTGGCAAATGCTTCATTGATCTCGATAATGTCCATATCATCTAGCGTCAAACCTGCACGTTTTACAGCTTTTTTGATTGCTTCAATTGGGCCCGCACCCATGATGCGTGGCTCAATGCCAGCGGCTGCAGAAGACAGAATACGAGCTAAAGGTTTTAAGCCATACTGTTCCTGAACTTTTTCACTGCCGATAATCAGTGCTGCAGCGCCGTCATTGATACCTGATGCATTACCTGCAGTCACAACACCACCTTCGAAAAGCGGTTTTAACTTGGATAATGCTTCAAATGTTGAAGATGGACGTGGATGTTCATCTTCAGTCACTAATTTAGGCGGCAATTTACGCCCTTGTGAAACTTCAATCGGGGTAATTTCACCTTCAAAGAAACCTGCTTCTTTTGCAGCTTGATATTTCGCTTGTGATGCAGCAGCAAAAGTATCTGCCTGTTCACGCGTAATGCCAAACTCTTCAGCGACGTTATCACCTGTTTCCGGCATGCTGTGCGCGCCAAACTGATCGGTGAATTTACGGTTCGGGAAACGTGTACCAATGGTGGTGTCATAGATTTTGGCATCACGTGAATACGCGCTTTCAGCTTTAGCCATTACAAATGGTGCACGCGTCATGCTTTCTACACCACCTGCAATATACAGCTCACCTTCACCTGCGGTAATGGCACGTGCTGAATCAATCACAGCACCCAGGCCTGAAGCACAAAGACGGTTTACAGTTTGACCCGGAACTGTCACTGGCATACCTGCGAGTAGTGCAGCAAAACGAGCCACGTTACGGCTGTCTTCACCGGCCTGGTTAGTGCTACCAAAGATCACATCTTCTATGTCAGCTGCAGGAATACCTGTTTTTTCTAGCAGATTTTTAATGACTGTTGCTGCTAGATCATCTGGACGTACAGTTGCCAGGCTTCCTGCATGGCGACCGATTGGAGAACGTAAACCATCATAAATATAGGCATTTAACATGAGTGTTATTCCTTTAACTTTTTAATTAATGTGTAGTATGAACAAGAGGCAAACCGAGCTGAACGCGGCGGCGCAACCAAGGACTTGGGCGGTAACGCTGGTCACGGGTAATCGCAGTCATGCGGTCTAAAATTTTCAGAATTTTTTCAGCACCTAATATATCGCCCCATTCAATTGGGCCATATGGATAACCAAGGCCTAATTTCACGGCAACGTTGATGTCTTCTACAGTGGCAACACCTTGCTGGGCGATATCACAGCCAAGATTCACAATCATCGCTAAAGCACGTTGAGCCACAAAACCCACGCTTTCCTGAATTGTGCTCGCACTCACGCCATCCAGATTTAAAATCGATTGCGCTGCATTTACCAGTTCAGCTTTGGTCACAAACGTTGGCATTAAAGTACGGTGTTTATTCAGACCGTAAAGTAGATCGATACAGACTACTTGCTGCGGAGACACCTGATAATGAACTGCGGCTGAAGTGGCATCTTCACCATAAGTCGCAATTAAAATTAAAGCATCTGCTGAAGGTGTTTCAGTTTGCTCAATCTGGATGTTGAACTGCTGCAGATATTGCTCAAGCGCCTGACGGTCTTCGCTATATTCTGTACCTAACCAAACCGATGGATATTGATCCAGCTTTTCAACCAGTGTTGGAGCCACATCACCTACTTTGCTCCCTGAAGTGTAATCATAAAAACCTTTACCAGTTTTACGACCTAGCTGTTTAGCAATAAAACGCTGGCGGGTAATCACGCTTGGGCGGTAACGCGCTTCTTCATAATATTGGTGATAGATCGATTCGCTCACTGGATGAGATACATCCATCCCGGTCAGATCGCCTAACTCAAATGGCCCCATCTTGAAACCGATCCCGTCACGGTAGATGCGATCAATTTCATAAAATGGAGTGACATTTTCATTCAGAATTGCATAGGCTTCGCTACCAAAGGCACGACCTGCATGGTTAATGATAAATCCTGGGGTATCTTTGGCTTTTACCGGGCGATGTCCCATTTTTGTAGATAACTGAGTAAGTGCATCCACAATATCAGCACGGGTATTAAAGCCTTCAATGACCTCAACCACTTTCATCAGTGGAACCGGGTTAAAGAAGTGATAACCGGCAACGCGTTCCGGCTGGCTGCAATTGGCAGCAATCGCACTGATAGACAGTGAAGATGTATTGGATGCCAGAATTGCTTCCGGTTTCACAATGCCTTCCAGTTGCTGCATCAGCTTTTGTTTGATTTCCAGATTTTCAATAATCGCTTCAACGATTAAATCGCAATCTTTCAGGTCTTCGATCTGCTGGGCAATGGATAAATGAGCAAGATCTTCAGCAGCTTTTTCATGGCTGAATTTTCCTTTATCTGCCAGGGTATTTAATGTTTTAGCCAGCTTTTCCTGTGCCTGTTCAGCAGCACCCGCTTTGGCATCAAACAACACCACATCATGACCGGACTGAATCGCGATTTGGGCAATGCCCGCACCCATGGTACCTACGCCAATAATACCGATTTTCTGAATTTGAATGCTCATGCTTATCGTCCCTGATAATTTGGTTTACGTTTTTCGATAAAGGCTTGCATACCTTCTTTTTGATCTTCTGAAGAAAACAGCATCTGGAAAGATTTACGTTCCAGCATTAAGCCGGCATTGAGTGGCACATCTTCAGCCAGTAAAGCCACTTCCTTGATTTGTTCAAGCGCAATTGGCGGCATTTTTGCCAAACCTTCAGCCATTTTGATTGCTGTTGCAAGGGTTTCGCTGTCTTCAGTTACTTGAGACACCAGACCAATCTGATACGCTTCTGGTGCAGGAACCAGACAACCCGTCATAATGATGCGCATTGCATGAAATTTACCCACGGCACGGAATAAACGCTGTGTACCACCAGCACCCGGCATTACCCCTACTTTGACTTCAGGCTGACCGAACTGGGCACTTTTTCCAGCAATGATAATGTCCGCATGCATTGCCAGTTCACAGCCACCACCCAATGCATAACCGTTTACTGCTGCAATCACTGGTTTTGAACATTGTGCAATCGCTTGCCAGTAACGTTCGGTACGACGCTGCATCATCTGGATCGTTTCAGCATTTGCCAGTTCTTTAAGGTCAGCGCCTGCAGCGAAGTCAGTTTCACCGCCAGTGAGAATAATGGCACGGATATTTTCATCGTCATTCAATTGCAGAAAAGCCGCAGCCAGTTTCTGACGCACTTCTGTATTCAGGGCATTTTTAGCTTCTGGACGATGGATCTTGACCATCGCCACATGTGTCGAGATTTGCTCTACTTGAACTACCTGTTCCATCAAAAATCTCCATTTATTTTGTATAGCGAAATTCTATTTTATATAAAACTACGGTTTCTAGACCCATAAATCAAGATTTTTTCTCTCAAAAACTCAAAAAAGTTATTTTTTAATAAAAATTAGAGTAAAAACTCTTGTTCAGTTGGCTATTTTATGATTAATTGATTTCGCAATACGGAATTAATTATTTAATTCGAATTTTGGTTATTCATTTATGTAAATATTAACCACAATACAAAATAAAAAAATTAATTTCCGTCATAAGGATACTACGTTGTTCAGTGATTTTTCACTCAAGGTGAAACGGAAAAATCAGATCCAGCCTGATCGTAACAGGGCGAATGCGCACAGATGCTTAGACCTTAGATGAGGAAAATGCTTTTCCGTGAGGAAGAAAATGGATTTAGCGGTAGCAGAGGAATGCTACTTTAATATATAGAGGATATAAGAATGACAAGCGATACCATCGTAGCTGAGGAAACTAAAACGGGGGTCTCCTCCGACGACACCGTTAAGCAGGCACCTAAACGCCTGTGGATGACGGCCTTTGTCTTCGCTTTTTTGATTTTACTATGTGACGGTGCAGACATTGGTATTCTGGCTTTCAGCTTGACCAGTTTGAAAGCAGAATGGGGGCTAACTTCTGTACAGGCCGGTGCCTTGGGAAGTTATTCTCTTTTGGGTATGGGGATCGGTGGCTTTATTGGCGGATGGGCCTGTGACAAATTCGGTCGCGTACGTGTCATCGTATTGGCCACTATTTCCTTCTCGATTTTGTCTGCCTATTCAGGTTTTGCCCAGTCTTATCAAGAGTTTGCGATTTTACGTACCCTTTCGTGCTTAGGTTTGGGCTGTTTATATATTGCCTGTAATACCCTGATGTCAGAATACGTACCGACCAAATACCGTACTACAGTACTGGCAACATTAATGACTGGTTTCACTTTAGGATCATTAGTGATTACCATGGTTTCTGGCTGGATTATTCCTGAATTCGGCTGGCGTATGCTGTACTGGGTGACAATTGCCCCATTAGCTTTGGGTATTTTGATGCACTTCATGGTACCAGAGCCAGAGTCATGGAAACGTGTCCGTGAAATGAAAAGAACTGGTCAGATCGTGGATAATGATGCCAAAAAAGGCAATCCGTATATCACCATTCTTAAAGATAAAACCCATGGCAAGATGTTCATCTTGTGGTCTTTCAGCTCTGGTTTCCTGCTGTTCGGTTATTTCGGTGTAAGTAACTGGTTACCAAGTTATCTTGAAGCCGAGTTAGGCATTAAATTCAAGGAAATGGCGTTATACATGGTGGGTACCTTTATTACCATGATGTTCGCCAAAATCATTGCAGGTTATGTTGCTGACAAAATTGGTCGTCGTATTGTGTTTGCTTTCGGCACCATGGGAACAGCGCTATTTATTCCTGTTGTCGTGTATATGCACAATGCCGATAACATTGGTGTACTGATGCTAATCTTCGGCTTCCTGTACGGTATTCCATATGCGATTAATGCAACCTATCTCACTGAAAGTTTCCCAACTGGGGTTCGTGGTACAGCAGTCGGTGGTGCGTTCAATATTGGTCGTATCGGTGCAATATTCGCTCCAATTACCATTGGTTATCTTGCGATGAATGGTTCGATCGGTACTGGTTTATTGGTGATGGGTGCAGCTTACTTCCTATGCGGTTTGATTCCTGCCCTGTTTATTAAGGACCGTTTATACGATCCACAAAAAGCTGAATAACTTTTAACTCAGGAGGGCGGTAAATTTACTGCCCTCCTTCATCCATATTTTTATGACTTTAAATATCGAATACATGCCCTTTGACCTGAACAGGATGTTTCTGGGTTAAAAAAGACTCGTATTCATTATTCAAAAGTCAGTATTTCTGTATTACGCAATAAGAGCAACATTAAGGAAAGATTTTCCTTCTTAGATATCAGAATATTTCTTTAGGGATTAAGAAATGAAAAAATTAGTTTTAGCGACATTATGTGGTATTGCTTCAGCACAGGCATTTTCAGCAGAAGCGTCAGAAGACCGGATGCAGTTTTTAGAATCACAGTTAAAGCAAATCCAGGCCGAATTGGAACAGCAAAAAGCAGCACAACTTGCGTTAAAGAACCAGCAAGAAGAAGCCAAAGCACAAGACTCTAAAACTTTGAGTTCAATGGTAGACAATGTCGATGTCTATGGATTGATTCGCTTTGATGGCGCAGTCGATTTCAAAAGTACTACTGAAGCTCGTGGCCGTACCATTAACCAGATTAATAAAGTCCCTTTTACTGAGCCTGACTCTACCCGTTCAGATTTTACTGCAGCTGCCAGCCGAATTGGTTTCCTGGCGAAAGACTTGGGTGGAAACCCGAATGTTTCTGCACGTTTAGAAGCTGACTTCTGGACCAATAATGGTAAAGGCGATGGTGGATTACGTATTCGTCATGCACATTTAAAATACTATAACTGGACTTTTGGTCAGGCCTGGTCATTAATGTCGACACCGGAAATTAGCACTGAAGCTGTCGATTACAGTTTATTGCTGGGTGGATCAGTCCTACGTACGCCTCAAGTCAGCTATGCTTTCAAACTTGATCCGGAAAATACCTGGAATGTAGGTCTGGAGTATATGGCCGGTGGTGATCGTTCTTCTGCCCTACCTGCTTTAACCACTAAATATGTTCATCAATCAGGTCCGCTGCATTTATTGGCTCAAGGCTTTGTCAATCAAAAGCAGGCGCAAACAGATACAGGTGATATTGAAAAAGTTGGTTGGGGTGTAGGCCTTGGTGGACGTTATCATCTCAATGATCAAAACTCGATTCAGGGTAACTATTTCCATATGGTCGGCGACCAGCGTATTGCAGCTTTCTTGACTCAAGGTTCAACCACCGACGGTGCTGCTTGGGGTGGAGATTACTCAGTTGATCCAATCAATAATGAACTTTTGCTCAATGAGTTTAATAGTTTAAGTATCGGCTTTACGCATAAATTCACGCCGAAACTACGTAGTAGCATCAATGCTAGCGTTGTTGATTTTGATGATTCCAGCGACTATGCACGCGCGAATCCTAAGACCAATAAACGTTTAACTGACTATGTAGCAAACGTGATCTACTCTCCTGTTCCAAAGATTAATCTCGGTGCAGAGTACCATCACGGTAAACGTGAAACTTTTGATAATAGAGAAGCGGATGTTTCACGTATCAACCTCTCTGCCAACTATAGTTTTTAAAGCCTCAGGAGACAAGGATGTCAGCCCAAGGGCAAATTTCACGCCGTTTCATGTTCATGATGGCAATGACCTGCGCACTCTGCGCAGGTTGTAACTATTTTAACCAGCCCTTGATTTATTCTATCGCAGAGGATCTGCAAATCAGTGTAGCTCAGTCTGGCTGGACTGTGGTTTTAACCCAGATTGGCTATGCCACCGGGTTATTTTTGTTTGTGCCTCTAGGCGATTTATTTGAAAAACGTCTCTACATTTGTAGCCTCATGCTATGTACCGGTCTGGCATTGATCGGGCTTTCTGCCAGTACTAATCTGCATATGCTGTATGGTTTTACCCTGCTCGCCTCTTTCTGTTCGATTACCACCCAGATTCTGATTCCTTTTGCCGCTAACCTGTCTCAAAGAGAAAAAAGTGCTGAAGTGGTTGGTCTGCTGATGAGTGGTGTTTTGGTCGGTATTCTATTTGCCCGAACTGTATCAGGACTGATTTCTACCTTATGGTCCTGGCATGCCGTTTACCTATTGAGTGGCTGTTCTATTCTCTTGCTCAGCATCGCCATGTGGTATCAGTTACCTAAAGCGAAAAGCCAGCTACAAATGAGCATCTTGCAGATTTATCGCTCACTATTTACCTTTGCCAAAACTGAACCGATGCTGATTCGACGCAGCATCATTGGTGGTTTGGGCTTTGGTATGCTGAGTATTATTTTTACCACCATGACTTTTGTACTGGCGGAAGCCCCCTACCATTTTAATGATTTCCAGATTGGGTTAATGGGCATCGTTGGTATAGTCGGCATCTGGTCATCACAATGGACCGGTAAAATGATTGGTCGACATCGGGAAAAATGGGTTGCACAACTCGCTACCACAGGTTTAATTCTGGCCTGGATTCCCCTGTTTTTTGCGCAAAGCTATTTATGGGTATATATCATTGGATTAATTCCTGCCTATTTTGGGATTTCTTCGCTACATGTTTTAAATCAGAATCTGGTATATCGGATCTCAGTGCAGGCCCGTTCCCGTATTAATGCCATTTATATGACCTGTTATTTTTCAGGTGCCGGGATCGGTGCATTTCTATCGCTAAACCTATGGAAAATGTATGGCTGGTCAGCATGCGTTGCATTAGGCTTTGTCTTTGCCTTGCTGATCTTTAGTATTAACCGTTACGACCTAAGCCGAGAACGCAATCTGGTCAATATCCAGTCCCAGTCATAATCAATCTAAACTCATACCTTGTGCACTCATAGAATATAAGATTGGGTGCGCAGTACATGACACATTATCTATGTTAATTTTAGAAATTCTTTAAAGCTCATTTGTCGCTTTTTTACATAAAGATAGACTCCAAATTGGAGTATTACAAAGAAGCCTATGTTTCTTAAAATAGTAAACAATAAGTCTAAATTGCCAAAAATTAAGTCTGTAGCGAAGAGCAAGATCACTAATACGGAATGTAAGTATAAGGTTTGTTGAGTCTTACTTTGCAGTGCGGTAGCTGCATTGATATAACCAATGAGCGTTAATCCTAATATCATAAGAATGATTCCGCAGATAATACCTAGGGTCATATAAGGCCCAGAGCTATATGCAAACAGTGTTAATACAGCACCAGTTAAAGCTACTAAACCTACAAATGAGCCTAATAAATTTTTTAAATAATATGCCATTTGTTACATGATCTCTTCTAATGAAAGTTTAGAATTTTTAGCCTTGTAGTTGCTAAGAAATGTTTTCTCTTGTTCCAGGTATATCTATTACTTCTTGTACAAATACATTAGATTGATGGCACTTAATCTTTTGAATAAAACCGAATGAAGATGCAATCATATTTCAAGTATTTCTGTTTTGGATTTGCAGCATTCTCTTTATTCCAAATTTATTCGGATATTGTAGATGGTAAAACAGAAATAAGTGCATATTTAGGAAATATCGGGTTATTTCTAGTATGTATTGAAATGGGCGTTCTAATGACTTATGAACAACTCACAGCTGAAGTAACGTTAAGAAATTTCTTTTCCAAAGATAAATTTCTATCTCTCTCACCAGTTGGGATCTTTGCTCATACACTAGGGAAAATTGGATGTATCTTATTAATTATTGATTTTGTAATAAGCTTTGCCTAAAAATTTCTAGCTCATTTAACATAATGGCGATTATGCAAAATTTAGTTGTAAGCTAAAAATAGAAATGTCCGCTTTTAGAATACGCAACTAAGCGCATAAATATACAGCGTATAAAAAATCGCAGCCTAAGCTGCGATTTTTAACCATATTTAAAAGATTTAGCTTATTATATGGATGCTTTTAACTGTGCAGCTGCACGGCCATCGAGCAACTTGCATCCGGTCTGTTGCTGAAGTTCTTCGAAACTCAAGCCATCCACTATTTCTAGCACCCAAGCCTGATTATCTTTGAGTTCAATAATGCACAAATCGGTATAAATACGGTCAACGCAGTTTTTACCGGTAATTGGATAAGTCAGCTCTTCCACAATCCGTGGTTCGCCATTTTTAGTGACATGTTCCATGCAAACATAAACACAGCGAGCACCAACTGCCAGATCCATCGCCCCACCCACTGCTGGGACGGCATCTAGTGCACCGGTATGCCAGTTAGCGAGATCACCATTTACGGCAACCTGAAAGGCGCCCATAATACAGAAATCTAAATGGCCGCCACGCATAATATCGAAGGAATCTGCGGAGTTCATAAAACTGCCGCCATCCAGCATGCTGACTAGTTCTTTACCGGCATTAATCAGATCATCATCAGCGAGTTCAGGGTCAGTTAAAGCGGTAAAACCCAGAACGCCATTTTCAGAATGCAGAATAATATCCTGTTCAGGTTTTAAATAACCGGCAACGCGTGTTGGTAAACCAATACCTAAATTCACATAAGAACCGGTTGGAATATCTTGTGCAACTTTTTCTACAATTTGTTCACGTGTACGTTTTTGAATTGTCATTATTTAATATCTCCTACCTTCACCACATGATGCACAAAAATACCTGGTGTTACGATAATCTCTGGATCAAGCTCGCCTAGCTCTACAATTTCATGTACTTGAGCAATCGTGGTTTTGGCTGCTTTTGCCATTAACGGGCCAAAGTTTCGCGCTGCTTTACGGTAGGTCAAGTTGCCCCATTGATCAGCCTGATTGCCATAAACCAAGGCATAGTCTGCATGAATTGGATATTCCAGCACATAGTCCTTGCCATTGATATGGCGGGTTTCCTTACCTTCAGCTATCTTAGTGCCGTATCCTGTAGGCGTAAAAATAGCCCCCAGACCTGCACCTGCAGCTTGAATACGGCAAGCCAGATTGCCTTGTGGTACCAACTCTAGTTCAACCTTTCCAGCTTTATACAGCTCTTCAAACACCTTGGAGTTATTGGCACGAGGAAATGAACAGATCATTTTCTTTACCAGTCCTGACAATAATAGGTTGGTTAGGCCACGATCACCAGAAGCAGCATTATTGTTGATGATGGTCAGATCTTTAGGACCAATATCAATCAAAGCTTCAATCAGTTCGATTGGCTGTCCTGCCAGACCGAAGCCACTAGTCATAATATGTGCACCATCTGGAATCTGCTTGAGTATGGTTTCGATATCCTGTGTGATTTTATTCATTTAATTGCTTCCTAGCATCTTCCTGTCTTTATAAATGTTTGATCAATTAATTAGTCAGCTTTTTGTGGGTCAAACAAACGGTTTTTAATGAAAATGGCCGGGATCAAACCACAAATAAAATAAGCCACACTCATGATGAGTAGACCTGTACCAATTGATCCACCTTGCGCAAAATAGCCGATAGTTAAAGGTGCCAATACTGCGCCTAGACGGCCAATGTTATAAGCGCCACCTGTAGCTGTACCACGGACTTTGGTAGAGAAACTTTCAGTCATATAAGTCGCGTTAATGCCATATGGAATACCGTAAAGGAATCCGAAAAACAGCATGAGCCATAAGATATTGTCCGGTGTGTTGCCAAAGACAATGATGGGGATAAAGATTGCGGTGCCCATGGTACCGAAAGCAAATACAGCACGACGACCAATTTTATCCGCAATAATACCTGCGATCACTTTGGTACACATCATGATCAGGAAGGTCCCAATCATATAGGTGGTCATTTCTTTAAATTTGATACCTAAGTCTGATTCCAGATAAGCCGGTAACCAGTTACTTACACCGTAATAACCAAACTGTAAGAATGCCGTACTAAACGACCAGAGGATGAACATGCGACGGCTTAACGCATCGGCAAAAATCATTTTGAAGGTATTCTTCGGTTTTTCTTGCACTACGCCGCAGGCTTTAGCTGCAAGACGTTCTTGACGGGCTTTTAGCCAGGCTTGTGGTTCTGGTACCAGGAAGAACATGCCAATCGCAAGAACAATCGGAACAATGGCAATATAGTAAAGGTAACGCCAGCCTAGCTCTGGAAGTAACCATCCTGCAAGTACAGTGGCAACGACTGAACCCAGTGTCCAACCTGTCATTAAAGCAGCAAGTACTGTAGAACGATATTTTGTTGGCACATACTCTGCCATTAGAGTATTACAGGCAATATAGAGGGCGCCTAAGCCAATTGCTGAAAAGAATCGCAACCACTTAAATTCTTCATAGCTTTGAGTAAAGCCTAGCCAGAAGGTTAATGAAGAGAATAAAGCGATCGCAATCACAATCACCCGAACTCGTCCAAAGCGGTCACAAGCCCAGCCACCAAAAAAGCCACCGATTGCCATACCAGCAAGTGTCCAGCTACCGAGTGCACCTGCCTGAATACTACTTAAAGAAAATTCTTGTTTGAGGCTGGTTAGACTGTAGGCTAATAGTGCAAGATCTGCACCGTCTACCAATAACGCTAAAAATGAAAAGATAAAAGCCAGAATCCAGACCTTTTTCTTAGGCATATTTTCTTCTGGTAGAAGGTTTTGTTGTGAATTAAGCGTATTCATAATGTCCTTTACACTTTGCTGGCACTCCTGTGCCTTTTAGAAGTTTATGTTTCACCTAATTAATTAAATGAAACATAAAGGGTTTGATTGATCTTTAATTCTGAATCTGACTAGATTTTTAAAATCTATCCCAGAACTGGATTGGCTGACTTTAATTAAAGTCAGCCAAAACAAACTAGCCAGCAATGCTGGCTAGAAGTTGATCTGCATTTAGTTGGAAAATGCAGCAATACCTGTTTGAGCACGTCCTAGAATTAAGGCGTGTACATCATGTGTACCTTCATAAGTGTTGACCACTTCCAGGTTCACCAGATGACGTGCCACACCGAATTCATCAGAAATGCCGTTACCGCCCATCATGTCTCGCGCTAAACGGGCAATATCTAAGGCTTTACCACAGTTATTACGCTTGATCAGTGAAGTGCCTTCTACTGAAGCAATGCCTTCGTCTTTCATACGGCCAAAACGTAAAGCCACTTGCAGACCCAACGCAATTTCAGTTTGCATGTCTGCCAGTTTTTTCTGGATCAGCTGATTCGCAGCCAATGGACGGCCGAACTGTTTACGGTCCATGGTGTATTGATGCGCTGTATGCCAACAGAATTCAGCTGCACCCATCGCACCCCAGGCAATACCATAACGGGCACTGTTCAGACAGGTAAATGGACCTTTTAGACCACGAATTTCCGGGAACGCGTTTTCTTCTGGTACAAAAACATTGTCCATCACGATTTCACCGGTAATCGAAGCACGCAGGCCAACCTTACCGTGAATCGCTGGTGCAGAAAGCCCTTCCCAGCCTTTTTCTAAGATAAAGCCGCGAATATCACCGACATTGCCTTCAGGAGACACTTCTTTTGCCCAAACCACAAAGACATCTGCAATCGGACTGTTGGTAATCCACATTTTTGCGCCAGTCAGACGGTAACCACCATCGACTTTCTTGGCACGAGTAATCATGCTGCCCGGATCAGAACCATGATCTGGTTCAGTCAGACCGAAACAACCGATATATTCACCGGTCGCCAATTTCGCTAAATATTTCTGCTTCTGTTCTTCAGAACCAAATTCATTGATTGGCACCATCACTAGCGAGCTTTGTACGCTGGCCATTGAACGATAACCTGAATCCACACGTTCTACTTCACGGGCAATCAGACCATAGCTGACATAATTTAAGCCGGCACCGCCGTATTGCTCAGGAATGGTTGGACCCAACAGACCGAGTTCACCCATTTCACGGAAAATGGTTGGATCAGTTTTTTCATGACGGAACTGTTCTAATACGCGTGGCATCAGCTTGTCCTGACAGTATGCATGTGCGCTGTCACGGATCATGCGCTCTTCTTCAGTCAGTTGCTGTTCCAGTAAAAATGGATCTTGCCAGTCAAATCTAATTCTTGTGCTCATTTTAATATTTCCAATATTCTAAAATCTGCTGCTTAAGCGGTCGCTTGTTTAATCATTTCACGTGCGATGATGATTTGCTGGATTTGAGTTGTACCTTCATACAGACGGAATAAACGCACATCACGGTAGAAACGTTCAATTGAATATTCACTGATATAGCCCGCGCCACCATGAATTTGCAGACAGCGATCCGCTACACGGCCACACATTTCAGTGGCAAACATTTTCGCGCATGAAGATTCTGTGGTCACATTCTTACCTTCGTCACGCAGACGAGCAGCATCTAGAACCATACATTTGGCTGCGTAAATCTCAGCTTTAGAGTCTGCCAGCATGCCTTGGATGAGCTGGAAATTCGCAATCGGTTGACCGAACTGCTTACGTTCCACTGCATAATTTAAAGCATCTTCCAGC
Organism: Acinetobacter sp. YH12236; assembly: GCF_013417645.1. Taxonomy (NCBI): domain Bacteria; kingdom Pseudomonadati; phylum Pseudomonadota; class Gammaproteobacteria; order Moraxellales; family Moraxellaceae; genus Acinetobacter; species Acinetobacter sp. YH12236. Next base: position 96,946 of record NZ_VPDM01000003.1, on the reverse strand, counting down.
ATACGCTCTGCCATACCTACGCTATAGCCAGCAATGTGCAGACGGCCTTTATCCAGGACACGCATTGCAGTTTTAAAGCCAATGCCTTCAACACCACCGATCAACTGATCTTTATGAACTTTACAGTTGTCAAAAATCACGTCACAAGTGTATGAACCGTGTTGACCCATTTTTTTATCAATTTTGCCCAGACTTAGGCCCGGTGTATTCGCTTCTACCAGGAATGCAGAAATGCCGCTTGCACCTTTGATATCAGGATTGGTACGCGCCATCACCGTAAATGTCGTTGCACGCGGTGCATTGGTAATAAAACGTTTGGTACCGTTTAAAATATAGTAATCGCCATCTTTAACCGCGCTGGTTTTTAAAGATGCTGCATCTGAACCTGAATCTGGCTCAGTTAAACAGAATGAACCAATGATTTCACCAGTCGCATAACGTGGCAGGTATTTCTGTTTTTGCTCTTCTGTACCGTCAATCACGATCCCGCTTGAACCGATCCCATTATTGGTCCCGATCAAAGAACGGAATGCAGCCGATGTACGGCCTAATTCCATTGCGACCAGAATTTCCTCTTCCATGGTGATACCTAAACCGCCGTATTCCTCTGGAATAGTTAGGCCAAACAGACCTAATTCTTTCATCTGCTCGACAATACGCTCAGGAATCGCGTTACTTTCTTCAACTTCATGTTCTAAAGGGACTAGTTCATTTTTGACAAAGTTACGAATAGTCGAAAGAAGTTGCTCGAGCATTTCCGGATCGCGAATCATAGGGATCTCCATGTTATTTAGTTCATCTGGGTAAATTCCTTTACCCTTTAATTTTAGTTTCGTAATACGAAATAAATAATCATAAAAATTCATTTTGAGCAAGAAAAATTATTAAAAATTTTATTTTTTAAGCAAAAAAGCAAATTTTTCTAGCTTTAATTAAAAATTATAGTTAGAATTTTATTTCACAATGCGAAATTTTTTAGATTGTTAGTAGATTTAGAAAAGAGTTAGATGATCGGAATCAGGTCATAATTGATTCTATAAAAGCGCAGCGAGATAAGAATGTTTCAATTAAATCGTGCTGATGATTCTAGTTTTTATTGGCTCCATTTTCCTGAAATTTTATCTGGCGAACTTTAAATTTTCTAAAGATACTTAAAGATCATTACAGGTCTCAAAAACCTGTAAATTCTGCATCGTTTTTAGCTGAATAGCGCTAATTGACTTAAATACAGATAAAATGAGCACTTTTTTATTTATTTTTATCATTAATAGAAGTGTTTTATTTTGTATCGTGAAATTTAATTGCTATCATATTTATTAATTTACCTTTAATTGCTCTGACCATGACAAAAAATAAAACTGGCGAAATACCTAATTTTGATGAGATCCGTTTAGATCCGATTTCACATATTCATAGAGAAAATAACCCGCAATTTATCGCGTCTATTGCACGTGGTTTAGAAATCCTGAGATGTTTTTCTGCAACGAATCAATTACTGGGCAACCAGGAAATTGCACAACTGACTAATCTGCCAAAACCGACTGTTGCCCGGATTACCAGCACGCTGGTTTCTTTAGGTTATCTAAAACAGTTACCGAATACGACCAAATACCTATTGGATGTTGGCGTATTGGCTTTGGGTTATGCGGCGCTAAGCAATATTTCGGCTCGTACACAGGCTTATCCCTTTATGGAAGAAATGTCACGTTATGCGCAAGCGCCAGTGGCAATGGCAACCCGTGATCGCCTGAGCATGATTTATTTGGAAGTCGTTCACACAGAGTCTACTTTGACCATGCGTCGTCCAGTTGGCTCTACCCTGCCTATTCATAGTAGTGCGATGGGCCGTGCCTGTCTGGCTGCGATGGAAGTTAAAGAACGTGAATATCTGTTTGATGCGATCAAGAAAAGAAATGAAGATCAATGGCCAACCATTAAGCGTAATTTAGAACGTGCTATCCGCGATTATCAGGATTATGGCTATTGCTTATCTCTCGGTGATTGGGCCAAAGATGTTAACTCTGTCGCAGTACCTTTAATTCACCCTAAACATGGTATTTTGACCTTTAACTGTGGTGCCCCAACTTATTTACTCAATCAGGAAAAACTGGAAAATGAAATCGGTCCTCGTCTGATTCATATGGTCAATAACATTTCCTTGACTTTAAATAATATTTAAGCTGTTATTTAAGATTTAAATGGGCGGCAAGGATCGCCCTTTATTTTTTCTTTTTTAAATTACTTCTAAAATTTTAGAGCAATAGAAAAATAGCCCATTCTAAGATGGGCTATTTTTTTAAAGATTTAAAGACTAGCAAAGTCAGCTAATCATCTTCACTTACTACGCTGCTACAAACTTGGCACGCGCTGTATGCAGTTTCTTATAGCTATCAATTAAACGCAGATGACGATCCAGACCTTCAAGCTGCATATTGGTTTCAGCTAAACCGTAGAAACGTACTGTACCTTCTACTGAACCGAGGACTGCATCCATACGGGCATCGCCAAACATACGGCGGAAGTTATGTTCATAGTCTTCCAGTTCCATTTCATCATCCAGAATGACTTCAAGCACTACATTCATGCACTGATAGAACAGGCCACGTTCAACCGTGTTGGTATTGTATTGCAGGAACTGCTCAACCAGATCTTTAGCTTCTTCAAATTGCTGTAGAGCCAGATAGATCAGCAGTTTCAATTCAAGAATGGTCAGCTGACCCCATTCGGTATTTTCGTCAAACTCAATCCCGATCAGGGTACGGATCTCGGTATAATCGTCTTCATCCGCTTCTTCCAGACGCTCAACCAATGCTTGCAGTTGTTCATCATCCAGTCGATGCAGATTCAGGATATCTTCACGATATAACAAAGCCTTGTTGGTATTGTCCCAAACCAGATCTTCTACCAGATAGATTTCCGAATAGCCCGGTACCAGAATACGGCAAGCGGTGGCACCCAAATGCTGATACACCGCCATATAAACTTCATGGCCCATGTCTTCAAGAATCGTGAATAATTCCTGAGCTTCATCCGCATTCGAGTTTTGACCATTATTGGTGAAATCCCACTCGACAAAATCATAATCTGATTTTGCGCTGAAGAAACGCCAAGACACGACACCACTAGAATCAATAAAGTGCTCAACGAAGTTATTCGGTTCAGTAACTGCATTTGAACTGAAGGTTGGTTTTGGCAGATCATTCAGGCCTTCAAAACTACGACCTTGTAACAGTTCAGTCAGACTACGCTCTAAAGCGACTTCAAAGTTTGGATGGGCACCGAATGAGGCAAAGACACCACCCGTACGCGGGTTCATCAAGGTCACGCACATCACCGGGAACTGGCCACCTAAAGAAGCATCTTTGACCAGTACCGGAAAGCCCTGTTCTTCCAAGCCTTTAATACCTTCAACAATTTTCGGATATTTTGCCAGTACGTGTTCAGGTACATCCGGCAGTGCCAGTTCGCCTTCCAGAATTTCGCGTTTAACCGCACGTTCAAAAATTTCAGACAGGCATTGTACTTGAGCTTCAGCCAAAGTATTGCCCGCACTCATACCATTACTGAGGTACAGATTTTCAATCAGATTCGATGGGAAATACACAGTTTCACCATCAGACTGACGTACGAATGGCAATGAACAGATACCGCGTGCTTTATTGCCCGAGTTGGTGTCATACAGATGAGTACCTAGTAACTCATCTTCAGGATCATAAATTTCACGGGTATGTTCATCTAAAACTTCGGCTGGCAGTTCACCATTTGGACCTGGCTGGAACCATTTTTCATCCGGATAATGCACAAATTCTGCATTGGCAATATCTTCACCCCAGAACTGGTCGTTATAGAAGAAGTTACAGTTCAGACGTTCAATGAATTCACCCAGTGCAGACGCCAGCGCACTTTCTTTGGTTGAACCTTTACCATTGGTAAAGCACATTGGTGACTGAGCATCACGAATATGCAGTGACCAGACATTCGGTACGATATTACGCCAAGACGCAATTTCAATCTTCATGCCGAGGCCTGCCAGAATCGCAGACATATTTGCAATGGTTTCTTCCAGTGGCAGGTCTTTACCCGGAATACAGGTCAGACTGTCTGAAGCCAGATTAGGCATTAATAATGCCTGAGCATCGGCATCAATACTTTCTACTTCTTCAATAACAAATTCAGGACCGGTCTGAATGACTTTTTTGACGGTACAGCGGTCAATCGAACGCAAAATCCCCTGACGGTCTTTTTCAGAAATATCAGCTGGTAGCTCGACCTGAATTTTAAAAATCTGTTTGTAGCGGTTTTCAGGATCGACGATATTGTTTTGGGACAGACGGATATTGTCGGTCGGAATGTCACGCGCTGCACAATAAACTTTAACGAAATACGCCGCACACAGCGCAGATGAAGCCAGAAAATAATCAAATGGACCTGGCGCAGAACCATCACCTTTATAGCGAATCGGCTGATCGGCGATTACCGTGAAGTCATCGAACTTGGCTTCTTGACGAAGATTATCGAGATAATTGACCTTAATTTCCATGTGGATACCTAAATATTCTTATGTGCCGCCACGGACAGATAAGATGCTAAATCTGAATATACAAGCCGAATCACGGAGGAGAATTTGACTCAAAAATAAAAATAACCCGGGTTAAACCTTCAACCAGTTAGTTTCAGGATAAGCTCGAGTAAGAATGGGCGCTATTATAGAATCATTTTATGAAATTGATAATGTTTGCTCGAATTTCCTGCAGATTTATCAAAATATCTGTTAATTAAATATTCAGAAAATCTGGCTTTAAGCCGGGAACAGGCTGTTTTTATTGATACTTGCTGTTCCCGACTGGATTTCATGGACTGCGAAATGCATATTTTAAATCAGATCAAGATCCAAATTAAAAGTCATAGCCAATGCCAAACACAGCGAGATCGCGCTGCTTATCACCGAAACGGTCGTAACCACCGAAGATATAATCACCAGAAAAGGTCAACTTCGGCGCAACTTCATAACTTAATCCAGCAGTTGCATAACGGAAAGCATGCTGTTTTGTGGTATTACCTAGCTCATTACCTTCATATTTACCTTCATCATTAAAATAACCACCTGCTGCACCGACATGTGCACCAAGCTTGTCATTAATCTGATGGGTTAAATCCAAGGTATAAAAAGTATCGCCCTGATTGGCATAGGCCACATCATATAAATAGGTCGACACACCCGCTGTAACACTGGTCTTGTCATTCAGTGCACGACTTACATTCAAACCTAATTCATTTGAAGTGGTATGGCTGCCACCCGGATAATAATAGGTCGCATCCCAAAAATTCCAGTCGTAGTTTTCACTGCTATAGGTATAGCCCACGATAAAATCATGTTCGACTTTATCACGGCGATGTGATTTCTTGCCTTCCAGTTCTGGATAGGAATAACCTAAGGTTGAGCCCCAGTAACCGACATAAAAATTACCATAAGCCAGATTCAGCGCTGCCTGTAAAGCAACGTCATCATTTTCTGGTGCATTGGTCAGACCACGAGAGATGTATTTAGAAACTACACTGATGTTTCCACTGGTTTCAATTTTTTTTGCTTCCGCATCATCTGCAAAACAATAAACACTAGAAACAGCAGCACAGCCGAAAAGGACTGTTTGTTTGAAAATTCTCATAAAATATAAATTATATTAAGCAAAGAATGGATAACACTGAAACCGATTACAGCCTTATCCAGCTTTGGGTAAAAATAAATTTCGCTATATTCCTTGATGCAATAAGCAACAGGAATATAGCCATGACTTAAGCGCGTGGGGCCCGGTAGAAAGGCGCTGTAGAAGCAGGTAATGCCTGCTTGCCACGGATATGATCTGCAAGCTTTTCAGCCATCATGATCGTGGTTGCATTGAGGTTGCCTGTAATAATAAGCGGCATAATTGAAGCATCGATGACACGCAGGCCTTGCATCTCATGCACACGCCCATAACCATCGACAACTGCCATATCATCCTCACCCATTTTACAGCTACAGGACGGATGATACGCTGTTTCTGCATGATTACGAACAAATTCATCAATTTCTGCATCAGTTTGCAGATTTTTGCCCGGACTGATTTCTTCACCACGATATGGATCCAGGGCGGGCTGATGCATAATTTCACGGGTAATACGGATGGCATCACGGAATTCACGCCAGTCCTGTTCGGTACTCATATAGTTGAACAGAATACTTGGATGTTCAAACGGATCTTTGGATTTCAGGCGAACCCGACCACGAGATGGTGAACGCATGGAACCGACATGAGCCTGGAAGCCGTGTTCATGAATAGCATTGGTCCCATTATAGTTAATCGCCACTGGCAGGAAGTGATACTGGATGTTTGGCCATTCAAACTCATCCGAAGAACGGATAAAGCCACCCGCTTCAAACTGGTTGCTGGCACCAATGCCTTTACCCAGGAATAACCATTCTGCGCCAATCATGGGCTGGTTATACCATTTTAATGCTGGGTATAAGCTGACCGGTTTTTTGCACTTATATTGTAAGTACATTTCCAGATGGTCTTGCAGGTTTTCACCCACACCCGGCAGGTCCTGAACCACCGGAATATCCAGACTTTTTAACAATTCAGCCGGACCTATACCAGAGCGTTGCAGGATTTGTGGAGATGCAATTGCACCTGCACATAGTAGAACTTCACGATCCGCAAAGACCTGAATCGGCTGTAAGGTATTTTGACCTTCAAAATATTCTACGCCAATCGCCTGATTACGGTTAAACAGAATCCGGTTGGTCATGGCATGGGTAATAATGGTGAGATTATCCCGACCTTTGGCCATATCTAGATAACCACGTGCCGTACTGGAACGACGACCTTGTGGTGTCACAGTACGATCCATCGGCCCGAAGCCTTCCTGCTGATAGCCATTTAGGTCATCGGTACGTGGATAACCCGCCTGTACTCCAGCTTCGACCATGGCATGAAACAGCTCATTATTACCATTCTTAGGTGTTGCGACTGAAACCGGACCTGAATCGCCATGATAGTCATTACCGCCAATATCGCGGGTTTCAGCTTTTTTGTAATAGGGTAGACACTGCGCATAGTTCCAATGTTCCAGACCTTTAAAGCTAGCCCACTGTTCCAGATCCATAGCATTACCACGGATATAGCACATGCCGTTAATCAGTGAAGAACCGCCCAGACCTTTACCACGGCCGCATTCCATACGGCGATTGTTCATGTGGGGTTCTGGGTCGGTCAGATAGGCCCAGTTGTAACGGCGTCCTTGTAAAGGATAAGCCAAAGCAGCCGGCATCTGGGTTCTAAAATCCAGACGATAGTCCGGGCCACCTGCCTCAAGTAATAGCACTTTAGTATCTGGATCTTCAGTTAAACGCGCTGCCAGAACATTACCCGCAGAGCCCGCACCGATAATAATATAGTCGTAATTCATCAAATCCCCCTTATGCGCTAAATACAGACTGGAAAGGAGTGAGTTCGACCTGAACCGATTTGGTCTGGGTGTAGTGCTGCAAAGTGACTAGACCATTTTCACGTCCGACACCGGAATGTTTATAACCACCGACCGGCATTTCTGCTGGCGATTCACCCCAGGTATTGATCCAGCAGATACCTGCTTCGACCTGATGAATAATTCGGTGTGCACGGGCTAAGTCTGGTGTGACAACACCGGCGGCCAGACCATAATCGGTGTCATTGGCACGACGAATGGCTTCTTGCTCGGTGTCATAACTCAGGATGCTCATGACTGGACCGAAGATTTCTTCACGTACAATGGTCATGTCATCGCGGCAGTCGGTAAATACGGTTGGCAGGACATAAGCCCCTTGGGCAAACTGTTCATCCTCAGCACGGCCGCCGCCACATAATAGGCGTGCCCCTTCTATCTTGCCTTTCTCGATATAACCCAGTACTTTTTCCATATGCTCAAAGCTGGACACTGGGCCGAAATTGGTTTCAGGATCGAGAGGATCACCCATACGGATATGTTCAACACGCTGCAAAATCTTTTCTTCAAATTCTGCTTTCAATGCCAAAGGCACAAATACGCGAGTACCGTTGGTACACACCTGACCGGAACTATAGAAATTGGCCATCATGGCAATATCGGCCGCCAAATCCAGATCGGCATCTTCACAGATAATCAGCGGAGACTTACCGCCCAGCTCCATCGTGACTTCTTTTAGGCTAGAATTTGCAGCTTGCGCCATGACCTTTTTGCCGGTAGAAACGCCACCGGTAAACGACACTTTGGCAATATCAGGATGCGAAGTCAGATAACCCCCAATTTCACCACTGCCGGTAACCACATTAAAGACACCATGCGGTACACCGGCTTCAGTATAAATTTCTGCCAGTTTCAGCGCAGTTAAAGGGGTAACTTCACTGGCTTTGAAAATCATGGCATTGCCTGCAGCGAGTGCCGGTGCAGATTTCCACAATGCGATCTGAATCGGATAATTCCATGCGCCAATTCCAGCGACAACACCCAAAGGTTCACGGCGAGTATAGACAAAGGAACTGCTTCTCAGCGGGATTTGCTGGCCTTCAAGAACCGGTAGAATTCCCGCATAATATTCGAGTACATCTGCACCTGTCGTAATATCAACAGTCGATGTTTCACTAAAGGCTTTACCGCTGTCCAGACTTTCTAATTTTGCCAGCTCATCGTTACGCTCGCGTAAAATGGCGACTGCCTTATTCAAGATGCGCGAGCGTTGAATCGCGGTCATTTCTGCCCAGACTTTTTGCCCTTGTTGTGCAGATTCAACCGCACGATCGATATCATTTTTTGAACAGACCTGCACTTCAGCCAGGACTTCGCCTGTTGCAGGATTAATAGTTTGAAACGTGCTATTGGACGTTGCATCGACATATTGTCCATGGATATAAGGACGTTGCAGTTTGAATGTTGTCAATGGAATTCCCTCGCAGATTGGTTATTTGAGTTGTTGCCGGATATATTCACTACACAGTTCAATCGGCAGTTCTGGATCAATTTCGCCACTTACTAAAGCACCTCTTAGCCAGAATCCATCAATGAGTGCAGCCAGACCTTGTGCTGCCTTCTCAGCTTGATCCTTACTCAGCTTTTTCATGAATTCATATTTAAGATTGGAATGTAAGCGGTAATGGTTTATTTGCTGTAAACGATGTAAATCGGGCTGATGCAGACTGCTGGCCCAAAAAGCCAACCATACCTTCATGGCCGCTTTATCCGTTTGTGGAGCAGTAAAATTGCCACGCACAATCGCCAGTAAGCGTTGTTCAGGGGCGCCATTCACCTGTGACTTGATTTCAGCAACAGACTTACCTAATTGCTGCAATAAGTAACGCATTGTGGCTTCAATTAACCCATTTTTACCTTGAAAATAATGACTTATGATGCCGGTTGAGACACCTGCCCTCTGAGCAATCTGACTAATTGAAGCTTCTGCAAAACCTAGCTCATTCACTGCAGCTAAGGTGGCATCGATCAGTTGCTGACGACGGATCGGTTGCATACCAACTTTTGGCATAGGACTAACCTGAATAACGGATGTAACAATAAAAAATCACTCTGCTAAAGCAAATAGCTGAATAATGTAACAATTCATAAACGCTTTTTTAATTGAACGTTCAATTAATAAAAATTATAGTGCCAGCTCACCCTTGATGTACAGCGCAGTTTGTTTTGGATTTGCAAAAGTTTGTAATTCACGAAAACAAGGAAGCTTTAGGGCCAGTTTTTGCTTTTAAATCACACTGCACTGTAGATCATCCGGCAACAAAAACGATGGTCAGAGATTTATGCAAAAGAAAAACGAAGAGGTGCAAGATAGTCTGAATAAGGTAGTCTTTTATTGTTCGGCGACGCTTATTCTGCTGTTTTCTATCATCACGATTTTATTTAATGAACAAGCCAATCTAGTCATTATTAATATTTTAAACTGGGTCAGTAGTACCTTTAGCTGGTATTACCTGCTGGCGGCAACGCTGTATCTGGTTTTTATTGTCTTTATCGCCTGCTCACGTTATGGCGAAATCAAGCTTGGTCCCAAACATTCTAAACCCGAATTCAGCCTGCTGAGCTGGTCGGCCATGCTGTTCTCAGCCGGGATCGGGATTGACTTGATGTTCTTCTCGGTCGCTGAACCCCTGTCGCACTATATGAGTCCACCAGTCGGTGAAGCTGAAACCTTTGAAGCCGCGCGTCAGTCCATGGTCTGGACCCTGTTTCACTATGGTCTGACTGGCTGGAGCATGTACGCGCTGATTGGGGTTGCGTTGGGATATTTCAGTTATCGCTATAATTTACCGCTGACAATTCGCTCTGCGCTTTATCCTATTTTTGGAAAAAGAATTAATGGCCCGATTGGCCATACGGTGGATACGGCTGCAGTACTCGGTACGATATTTGGTATCGCCACGACCTGCGGTATTGGTGTGGTTCAGCTAAATTACGGTCTGCATGTCCTGTTTGGCTTGCCGGAAAATATCTGGATTCAAACTGCATTAATTGGTGTTGCAGTCATTATTACTATTATTTCCGTCACTGCGGGTGTCAATAAAGGTATTCGGGTTCTGTCTGAAATTAATATCTATGTATCAATCGGGTTGCTGCTCTTTATTCTCTTTATGGGAAATACAGAGTTTTTATTAGCGGCTCTAATTCAGAATTTTGGTGATTATCTCAGCCAGTTCCCGAAACTCTCTTTAAGCAGTTTTCCTTTTGAGCAGCCTAAAGAATGGATGAATAGCTGGACCCTGTTCTTCTGGGCATGGTGGATTGCTTGGTCGCCGTTTGTAGGTCTGTTCCTGGCACGTATTTCCCGTGGTCGTACTATTCGTGAATTTGTCACCGGGACTTTGGTTATTCCTCTGTTATTTACCCTCACTTGGTTGTCTATTTTCGGTAACAGTGCTTTATACAGCGTGATTTTTGATGGTAATACTCAGCTTGCGACAACTGTTTTAGAAAATCCGGCACATGGTTTTTATGACCTGCTGGCACAGTATCCAGGTTTCACATTTCTCGCAGGTGTCGCCACCATTACAGGTTTGCTGTTCTATGTGACTTCAGCGGATTCAGGGGCATTGGTATTGGGGAACTTCACCACTAAATTCACTAATATTGAGCATGATTCACCGCGCTGGCTCAGTGTGTTCTGGGCGATTGCGATTGGCCTGTTGACGCTAGCTATGCTAATGGCTAACGGTGTGACAGCATTGCAAAACACCACCATTATTATGGGCTTACCTTTTAGTTTCGTGATCTTCTTTGTCATGGCCGGTTTGTATAAATCCTTGCGGCTTGAGGATTTCCGTCAGGCCAGTACCAGTCTGAATGCTGCACCAGTCGTCGGTAATGTTGACATCTTTAACTGGAAGAAACGTCTGAGCCGGGTGATGTTGCATCCAAGCCTTTCACAGACTCGCGCCATGCTGGATGACGTCTGCAAGCCGGCCATTGAGGCAGTTGCGACTGAGTTAACCGATAAGGGTATTCAAGTGAATATTCAGGAAAAACCGCTTGAGGAAGAACCTGAACTGTATCATCTGGATCTCACCATTCAGCTGGATGAAGAAGAAAACTTTGTCTATCAAATCTGGCCAGTACGTTATGCCACACCGAACTTTAGTTCACGGGGTAAACGGACTAAACGCTATTACTATCGTCTGGAAAGTTACCTGTTTGAAGGATCTCAGGGCAATGATCTGGTCGGTTATAGCAAGGAACAAGTCATTAACGACATTCTAGATAAATATGAACGTCATATGATGTATCTGCACATCAACCGGATCAGTCCGGGTAAACGTCCACTTTTCCCGGATCGTGAAATCTAGGATCACTCAACTACGGAAGGATTGAATGATGTCAGCAAGTTTAAATGCCTTTGCCCTGTTTTTTTCGTTACTCAATCCATTTTTGATGAGTATCTATATGCTCGGAATTATTCGTAATTCCGAAGCAAAGGTCTTCAATATGGCATTGATTCAGGGCAGCCTGATCAGCTTTATTGTTTTCATCATTTTTGCGAAAACTGGCGAAGCCTTCTTCAATGAAGTGCTACATGCTCGCTTTGAATCCTTCCAGATTTTTGGTGGTCTGATTTTTCTGGTGATTGGATATCGCTATGTCTTTGAAGGTGCGGATACCATTGGGGTGATGCGGGGTGCGCCGAATCATCTGGCGGGTACGATTGCCATGCCTTTTATGATTGGCCCTGGAACAATTTCAGCTTCGGTTATTACCGGTGTACAGCTCAGTTTAATGCAGACTATTTTAGTGATCTTTTTTACTTTATTTTTAACCTGCAGCTTACTGATCCTGATGAAATATCTGCATGATCATATGCAACACAAATATTCCAATTATATTGACCTTTATGTCGATATTGTTGGTCGTGTCGCAGCACTATTAATCGGTACAATTGCGATTGATATGATTGTGACAGGTGTCAGTGGAATTTTGGAAGGCTAGTTTTATACAAGCTGACAGGATAAAAAAGCGGATAAAAATGCCCGCTTTTTTATGAAGTGATGATTTTAAAATTTAAACGACACACCTGCATAGGTTGAGAAGCCTTCACCCGGTGAAGATCGTGCTCGATCTGCACCTTTGTCGTCATAACCTGGAATCACCACTGCTGCATATTTTTCATCGGTGATATTCTTGAAGTTAACCCAGGCACTCCATGACTGATCTTCTGGTGCATATCCCAGATCAATACCCCAAATCTGATAATCATCACTGAAGCGGCTATTGGCATAATCATGTGCCATTTTCGATGCATATTCAGTATTTAGACCCACATAAAGACCGTTATTCAAGGCATAACTGAGCTGTGCCTGATAAAGGTGTTTTGGAATTCCCGGTAACTGGTTTTTGCCAAATAAAGGATCGTTTTTATACTGGAAATCACTCAAGGTATAAGCTTGACGTAGACGAAGCTCGCCCTGCTGTGATGCATACAATGGTGTATCCAGACTGAGTTCTACACCTTGATGAAGGGTTGGAGTCGCATTGGATTCAACGGCAATTGGCTCAGAAGGTCGTTCCGATCCATCCTCATAGGTTTTGATCAACTCTGAGGTTAATAACTCGTTTTTAACTTTGGAATAATAGTAGCTCAGTGCCCAATCACCCCAGGCTGATTGACCCCGGCCACCCAGTTCTAAAGTATTTGCAGTTTGTGTGTCCAGATAAATAGGTTCACGTACCCGCCCTGAAGCGACACCACTGTCAAAATAGTATGGCGAAGACCATGCCATCGCCCATGGATGTGCCGGTTCAATACTACGGCTTAAATTGGCAAACCATTGTAATGTTTCATTTGGCTGATAAGTCAGGCCAATACGCGGGGCGAAATTCCATTCATAGCGGCTAACTTCAGGACTAGCCACAGGATAAGTCACTTCACTCTCACGGTGGGTATAGGCTGCTGCCAATCCTAGATCAAGCTTAAACTGATCATTCAACTGAGTTTCCTGATCAAATTGCAGCACATTGTCTGAACCACGATAGGTATAACGGCGTGTTACGGTATCTGCCGGATAAAGCGCACCGTCAATCGTAGTATCGCGTCGAATTGTTTCGGTTACACCACTATTCGGACGGTGCGTGGTACTTCGAAAAGCAACTTTTCCTTGATGTTCAAGACCGAATAACTGATAAGGTTTCTCATACTGAACCCGCGCACTAATATCCTCATAATCGACATTGGTACGATAACTACTTTCACGTAGATCCAATGGATAATGGTGATAAGCCAGACTACCGGTCAGTTTGGCATCATCCTGCAAGTTCCAAGTGGTAGTATTTGCCAGCCAGGTACTGCCCGGTTGAATCCGCTTGGCATCTACAGCCAGATTAAAATCATTGGCTGCTTCAGGATTATTCTTGAGCTGTTCCTGGGTAATGCGCCCTGGCGTTAAATGTTTGCTTTCACGGTAACGGGCATAAAAGCGGGTCTCAATATCTGGACTGATCTGATAACCCAGATTAAAAGCTAGACCTTTACCATCACCTTCGGCATGATCCTGAATCCCGTCAAACTGTGAACCCGTTACTGTCAGATAATAATCTAACTTATCGAGTTGTCGGCCAGTACTAAACTGGTATTTCTGATAGCCATGGCTACCCGTTTCATATTTTAATTCAGAGCCATTCTGCTCTGCACCAGTCTTACTTTTATAATTAACTGTTCCACCTAAGGACAATCCGCCCTGTTTTAAACCATTGGCACCACGGTACACCTCAACATGATCAATCCACCATGGTTCAAGCAGTTCATAAGCTGTACCACCCGGTCCGGTAAAGGGAATATCATCGATCATGACATAAGTTCCGGATGCATGTGCACCAGAAGTACGGTTAATGCCAGAACCACGGATAGAAATTTTGGCTCCTTCATTGCCCGGCGATTGGGCATAAATGCCGGGCTGGAGACGGAAGACGTCAGCAATGGTTCCCAGACGCTGATGTTCGAGCTGCTGATCTGAAATAAAATTGGTTCCTCCCGAAACTTTAGCGAGTTCGGCCGCAGTCTGTTGCTGGGAATTTGTATTTTGCTCAGTGGTCACCACAATAGTGTCCAGTTGCTGAACACTATCCTGTGCTAGCGTAGTTTCAGCATAAAGATGGCCTGAAAATGCCGACAGTATCATCAGGCTAAGCGGATTTTTCTTGAGAGGGATTTTTGTCATATTCATGGCGAATTTATACAATCCTGTATAAGTGATCCTGATCTGCTTTAGGACTTGGCTTAAAAATTTAAGCTGTAGCATAAATGAAGCATGCAAAATTAAGCAGATATTTTCTGCCAAAATATCTGACTGGTGCGGCAATATTTTAAATTTTTTCTATACAAAAAATCTGTCAGTACTTTACAAGATCACAGACAGATTCATACAAGTTCTGACATCTAATTTATTAAGTATTTGTAATTTATAGATATGTATTTTTTTCTTGTAACCATCTAATTCGAGTTGGCAAAAAGTGATTTAAATTAAAAATTTTGAAGATATAAACAATATTCTGATTCATCAAGATCAGTTTAATAGACAGGTTTCTAGACCAAAATCTTAGTCATAACTAGAAAATAGAATTCTTATTTTTTGAACTATGGCTTATAGATTTCAGCCCAAAAAAGAAACCCTCCTGCTGGAGAGTTTCTTCATGTATTCTGGCTATTATTTTATTTAGAGGCATTTTCGATTACTTGTGCTTGTAATGGTACAGCTTGCTGGGTTTCAGCTGATTTTTTCTTGGTTTTCATTTCTGCCACTTTGGCCAGAGTTTTCTCGGTAAAACGTAAACCACCATCTTCTGCCATCACATTACCCGCCATCAAAAGACTGCTCATTACTACTAGCAGGGATGGTATAAGTTGTAATTTCATGTCTATTCCACCTTTTTATTTTATAGTGGATTAAAAATAAGCAATTATTATTCCAATATTTTTATCTATATTTGATTTTTTTATTTTTCCCGATCATCTTGATGAAATTAAAATTGATCTAAGCGATAAATTTTATATTCTTTATTGTCTTAAAATTCCTTATTTTAGTGCGATTATTTTGGTTACGCCTCATTTTAGTCAGAGTAATTTAGTCTCATCAGACTCTATGCACTATTTTTATGACACTTTTAACCTGATCTCCTGATTTTTTGCACCAAATTGCATGGTATGTTTTTTGCATAAGTCCTCATAGAATATTCCCCGATGTACTAGTTAAAAATCTTGCATGTCTAAATTACGAATTGCCCTGATTGATGATGATCCAGAACGCGCTGAATTTATTCAGGCTTCTTTGCTTGCGCATGATTTTCATGTGGTGGCTTGTGTCATTCTGAATGACCTCAACATTGTTGATATCAAAAGCCTGCATGCCGATGTCATTCTGTTAAATATGGATCATCCTCATCGCGATATTATCGAAAGCTGCGTGAGTCAGTATGAATTACCTACGGTTCTATTTACCCAAAATTCCAACAAGGACACCATCAGAAATGCCATTGATGCCGGAGTCACGGCATATATTGTGGACGGGATTGATCCAACCAAACTGGAAAATATTCTGGAAATATCGATTGAACAATTCCAGAAACATAAAAAACTGTTACATGACCTGAAGGAAACTCAGGAAAAATTAAGTGATCGCAGGGATATTGATAAAGCCAAAGTCCTGCTGATCCAGCTGCATGGACTGAGCGAAGAAGAAGCATTTGCCCTGTTGCGCAAAAATGCCATGAGTCACCGGATTACCATTGGCGATATGGCAAGGCGCTTACTTGATGCACAAAAACTGTTATCCGGCCAATAAGGAGCATTCAATGACAACATTAGAAAAAACAGAACTCAATATTGGCTATATTCCACTGCTTGATTGTGTTGCCATTCTTTGGGCGGAGCGACAAGGTTATTTTACTGAACAGGGTTTAAAGGTAAACCTGATCCGTGAAGCCTCCTGGTCCAGCTTACGCGACCGTCTGGCCTATGGCTTTCTGGATGCTGCCCATTGCCTGTCTGCCATGCTTCCCGCGGCTGCTTTGGGCGCAGACCAGTTACAAGTCG
Source organism: Acinetobacter sp. YH12236 (assembly GCF_013417645.1). Classification (NCBI taxonomy): domain Bacteria; kingdom Pseudomonadati; phylum Pseudomonadota; class Gammaproteobacteria; order Moraxellales; family Moraxellaceae; genus Acinetobacter; species Acinetobacter sp. YH12236. The sequence goes on along the minus strand of NZ_VPDM01000003.1, from coordinate 80,370 downwards.
CTTTGCAGACCCCATTAGTCCTCAGTATCAATCAGGCATTTATCAGCTTAAGACAGGATTTGTGTTATGAACTGGGCATTCAGCCTGAAGATAATGAACAGATCACGTCACAAAAGCTGGTCAGTGCCTTAAAGCAGCAACATAAAGTAGGTCTGGCTCATGTTTATAAATACTCCATTCATCATTACTGTTTAAGAGAATGGCTGGCTTTAACTGATCCACAATATGCCAAAAATATATTGCTCAAGACCTCACCCCCCCCTTTAATGGTCAAAGGAATTGCAGCACAGATTTTTGATGGTTTTTGTGTGGGTGAGCCATGGAATATTCAGGCCAAGCTTGAAGGTTATAGCCTGATTGTCGCAGCCAGCCAGAATGTCATTCCTAAAGTGGCAGACAAAGTGCTGGCGATAACTCAGGAATGGGGCGAGTTGCATCCACTGACTGTAGAGGCCTTAGTCGCTGCTGTAAAAAAAGCCCAGATGGATTTAAAGCATGCTACCGATCTTTCTGAAGTTTGGGACATGCTGATGGATTATCAGATTATCCAGTTTGAATGTTCAGCTTCTCGACACGTTTATGACTTCCATAAGATTCAGAATATTATTCGTAACCTTGCAGGTGAAAGTGTTGAGCCTCAATTCACCGATTTTATCTGGCTATTAGAGCAGATGGAAAAATGGGAAAATATTGATCTGTACGCAGATGATCAGCAACAGATTGCCCAATCCTGTATTTATCAGCAAGAATCCACGACTGTATAAATTATAAATTTATAAACTTCCATAAAAAAAGACCCAGAATCGTTCTGGGTCTTTTTATTTACTGCTGATATTTAGCTGAGCGCTTGCTGCAAATCCAGTTGCATAAATTTTTGCAAGGACAATTTTCCAGCGATAACCTGATTGATGAATTGTGACATTTCATCATACAAGGTCTCATATAGCTGCGGTTCTAATGCCATATGTCTTAACTGGATCTGTAAATGCATCAACAGTTCCTGCTGCTCGCATTCACCCTGTTCCAGAGCATAGATATAACCCAGCACTGCGCCTTTTAAAACCACATCAAATGGCAAGCTATATTTAAGCAAGGTCAATAATGAACCCATAACCCGTTCATTGTGTTTCAGCTTTCTTAAAGGTTCACGCCCTACACGTGCACATGGGTCCTGATAAGCATAGGCACAGGATTCAGTAAAACTTTGTGCCAGACGTTCCAGATCTGAAGCATGCTTAGGAATCTGGTAACAGAGACCATGCTTCACCTGCGCTAAGGCCTGCTGCATGAATTTTCTGACCGCATGATCTGACATGGCCACGCCAATGGTCTGATGACCGCGCAGGCTGGCATACCAGGCCATCATCGCATGCACACCATTCCATAAGCGGTTTTTAATCAGCTGGATATTGGCAATATCATCTACCAGAATCATTTGGCGCATTTTAGCCAATAATGGACTGTTATTTTCCACATAGATTGGCATATCCGTTTCGGCATTAAACAGAATCAGGTCCATCGACTGCAGAATATGACTTGGCTGAAAATTACGGCGCAGGTCTTCAATATATAAGCCCGCCTGATGTTCCTGCTCTGCATTCAGGGCTGTAGAATCATCCAGATCCACTACGGACAGATCTTCATCCAGCTGATACTGCTTGAACATGTTGTATTTGATGCGCAGCTGACGGTACAGTTTCTGGTCGGACAGTTTGGAGACCATACGGTTCACCACGGTGTCACAGAAATAATGCTGATCCATAATGTGCTGCGCTGTCTGTTCATCCGTAATCTGTTTCAGACGGCTCAGAATCTGCTGCATCACCAGCTGTTTGGCCCCGATTTTATTCAGGATAATTAACAGCGTCAGCGGCTGTTCCTGCTGCTCGTAGGCCAAGTATCGCGCATATAAACCCTGTGCAATTACTTCTGCTTCAGAAACCAGAGCTTCCTCAGGGACACAGACTGCCACCAGACTGGATTCAATATACATATTCTGCATTTGCTTCAGATCATATGCATCAATCACACTCATATTCTCAATACGCTGGTCAAAAGAGTTTTGACCATAACGAATGCAATAAGTGCCAAACGCATTTACGGCAGATTGATAGAGTGGATTACGCGTTGAGGCAATAATTTTACGTGGACGTGTATAACCATCCCAGTGTGATAACACCTGAGCCAAATAACCACCGCCAATTGCACCGAAGCCGTGAATCCCGACCGTTAACTGATTCAGCGTTTGCGGAAATGCGGTCTCAAGTTCTGGCATTTCCAGAACAGGAACAAACTGGTTCAGGTCTGTCAGAAAATCTTCCATTGTTTCATAATAATACTGGGCTTCTGCCAGCATCGATTCATTCGGCGTTTTAATGTCTTTGAAAAGTACCGTCATACCACCTGCATCATAAGCAGATCGCAGGCCATTTTCAGAATCTTCAAACATCAGGCATTGAGCCGGACTTAAATTGATTTTTTCGGCTGCGCTGATAAAAATTTCTGGATGAGGTTTCCCCTGTTTAATCTCATCGCCACACACCAGTACATCAAAAAATTTATAGACATTGGCATTGATCAGATATTCTTCTGCGATCGCACGTCGGCTCGAAGTCGCCACAGCCATTTTCAGGCCTGCCTTGCGTAGGCGTTCCAGTACTTGTAATAAACCTTTTTTAATTGGAACACCATAATTGCGTACATGTTCTAGTTCCAGTACATCAGCACGCTGGCGGATCTCGGCATAAGGAACATCTTGTCCATAACGCTCTTTGGCCAGCTGCTCGGCACTACGGGCACTTAAGCCCAAACACTGCATTAAATAGTTTTCAGAAAATTCGACGCCGATCAGCTCACGCGAAGCTTGTTGCAAGGTTTGAAAGCGCAAACGTTCAGTATCAAACATGGTTCCATCCATATCGAAAATTGCGCCGTGTACGATTTGATTTTTAAATTCTAGCATTGCTCCCCTTTTATAATTCAATGAGTTAAGAAGTGGACAATACCTTAAGGAAAATAAGAGATTAAATAAACCGATGTAAAGATATGAAATAGTTCTGACTATAAATTGATCAATAAAGACTAAAATAAGATTATTTATGTTTCTGGATGTAATCAAACTGTTAACTTAAGTAAGTTATTAATCTTGCCCCTCAGTTTAAATTTTTCTTTTGAAATATCAGGTTATTTTATCATTTTAAATGTTTCTGCTTATCATGGCATCCATTTTGCTTGATCAGTATTACGTTTTATAAAAATTGTAATATTGAGGGGCAACACTATGAGTTACGTTGCACGTGAACTCAGTCAAAGAAATAAAATACTGTTTGGCTTGGGCTCTTTTTTAATACCGATCTTGATTTGGTGTGCAGTCAGTTATTTGCCATTTATCTGGCATCCACAAGTCCAGATTGCCGATTCAGGCAGCGTTAGCTATTTACAAGTCGGTAGTCGTATTGATAAGGATATCTTTTTCTCTGCTGCGCAATCCGCAGTGGATCAAGGTCTGGCGCCGCCCCAAGGTATTCTGGTCAATCCGATCTATCTGCCTGCCCCGCATGAAGTGGCGATCGCATTGGTCACTGCATTTACCACAGAACCTGCTCAAGCCAATGCTCCATGGTTTCATGAAAGCCTGTGGCACAGTATCAAGTTAGTGTTTACTGCCTTCTTAATATCTTCCCTGATTGGTATTCCACTCGGTATTTTATGTGGCTTCTCTAACAAAATTTCCCAACTGACCGAGCCATTTGTTGAGTTTTTCCGCTATTTGCCAGCTCCAGCTTTTGGTGCCCTTGCGGTGGCTATTTTAGGCATCAATGATGCACCAAAAGTAGCCATCATTGTGATTGGCACCTTGTTCCAGCAAATCCTGATTATTGCCAATACCACACGACTGGTGGATCGCAGTCTGATTGAAGCCGGTTTTACTCTGGGTACCAATAAATTAAAAAGCCTGTTTCATGTGGTCATTCCAGCAGCCCTTCCTGAAATTTATCGTAACTTACGCGTACTACTGGGATGGGCATGGACTTACCTGATCGTGGCTGAACTAATCGGCAGTACTTCCGGTATTACCTGGTTTATCACCCAGCAGGCCCGTTATCAGAATTTTGACAATGTTTTTGCAGCAATCTTGATCATTGGGGTAATTGGTCTGCTCTGTGACGTGATTTTAATGAAATTGGGACAACGCTTATTTAAATGGAAACCGGGAGCAAACTGATGCAAAACTCTGAATTTAATACCCGCGAATACTTTGACAAGATTTATAGCCGTCCGGTCATCCTGGAAGCCAAACAGCTCACTCAATCCTTCAAGCATGGCAAAACTGAACGCACCATTTTAAATGGCATTGACCTGAAAATTCATAAACGTGAGTTTATCTGTGTGATTGGTCCATCGGGTTGCGGTAAATCGACTTTTAGCCGTGTGGTAGCTGGGCTAGATCCTTATACCAGCGGTGAAATTCTGGTGGATGGCAAGCCGATTACTGGCCCAAGTCCGGAGCGTGGCATGGTGTTTCAGGGCTATACCCTGTTCCCATGGAAGACCGTGAAAGAAAACATCATGTTTGGCCCGAAAATGAAAGGTCAAAGTAATGCTTCTGCCGAAGCGCAGGCACGTGAATGGATCAATATCATTGGCCTGGAAAAATATCAAGATCAGTATCCGCATCAACTCTCAGGCGGGATGAAGCAACGTGTGGCGATTGCCCGCGCCTTGGTCAATGAACCCAAAGTGTTGCTGATGGATGAACCTTTTGGTGCACTGGATCCGCATACGCGCCAAAAAATGCAGCGTCACCTGATGGATCTGTGGCAAAACATCGACATTACCATCATTTTCGTGACCCACGATATGGATGAAGCCATCTTGCTGGCAGACCGGATTGTGGCGCTGAAAGCCAATCCAGGTGAAATCAAAGAAATTATTGAAGTGGATTTACCACGTCCACGCCATCCAGATCTGATGCTGACTCAGGAATTTAAACAGCTTCGCGAGCACGTCAATCATCTGGTACATGCACAGGAGGATGAGCTGGATCCTGCACTAGCCGATCTTCCAGAAATTCCACGCTTGACCAAAGTCAGCACGAGCAAATAATCCATTTTTAAAAAGAGCCTTTGGGACGACCCAAAGGTTTTAATCGCTGTGTTGGACGACCAACAATAAGGTGATTGCAATGCAAGACCAATACGTACTCCCACTCGTCGATATTTCTAAAATGCAAAGTCCGCATCTGGCCGATCGTCTTGAAGTTGCGGCAGCTTTAGACCAGGCCTGCAAAGATGTTGGATTCCTTTATCTTAAATGGGATCAGTTTAATTTTGATTATGCCACGTCACTGGTTGAACTGGCCAAATCCTATTTCGAGCAGGATCTGGACACAAAAATGCAGCGCTATATTGGCAAATCCAGTAACCATAGCGGTTATGTGCCAATTGGTGAAGAACAGTTCGCGGGCAACAGTTATGACCTCAAAGAAGCCTACGATGTGAATTATGACTATCAGGGTTCTAGAACAGACTGCCCATTGCTAGGCCCAACCTTATGGCCTGCATATCCGAATTTTAAAGCCATTGTCAGCCAATATTACGGCCACTTGCGCACCATCAGCGAACAGATTTTTTCTGCTTTTGCCCTAGCTCTCGGTGTCAAAGAGGATTTTTTCGCCGATAAAATTAATGATGCGCCAAGTCAATTGCGCCTGATTCATTATCCGTACAATCCGGATATCAAAGATGCCGAAGGCATCGGTGCACATACTGACTATGAATGCTTTACCTTACTATTACCAACTGCGCCAGGTTTGCAGGTGCTGAACAAATCCGGTGAATCGATTGATATTCCACTCATCGAAAATACGCTGGTGATGAACATTGGGGACATGATGGAAATCCTGTCCAATGGCAAATACCTGGCGACCAAACACCGCGTAAAAAAAGTCTCTGAAGAGCGTTATTCCTTTCCGCTGTTCTGTGCCTGTAACTATGACACGGTGATTGAACCGGTGGTAAAAACTGATGATTCCAAATATAAGCCTTTGATTGGTGGTGAACACCTGTTTAATCAGACCGCACAAACGTTCCAGTATTTAAAACAGCGAATTGCCAATGGTGAGCTGGTTCTAAAAAATGCCGTTCCACTGTCTTCCTTTGGTTTAAATGAAAAATCGGAGGCAGCATCATGAACCTGTTAGAAGCCATAAAAAAATTAACGCCAACAACTACTCAACCTGAAGTAGTTCCGAGCTTTTTATATGGGGCATTTCGCAGGAAAAGCATCAGTTTCTTTAATGGCCTGACCGATCAAAACACCATTGTGTACTGGTTCCAGTCACGCAGCTTTACTATTGATCTACGCCTGAAAAGTCAGAATGACACACCAGTGACAGAACGTCAGGGCTGGATTGGCAATACGGTATGGGATGATGCAACGCAGCTCTTGTCATGGGAAGTTGAAGACTACGCCAATTATCAAAATCATGTGCAGTGGCCTGAACCGGCCAAACTACATGCGATTGGTAACTGCATTCTGGAATTTTCACCAAGCAATGTCTATGTCGAAGACTGGCGTCAGCAAGTGAAGAAAGGGCTGTTCTTAGGCCTACGCTTAGAATCTGCGGTAGATGTCCAATCAGGTGCAAAACTGCAAATGGATGGCGGTCTGATCATCTGTGATGATCATATTGCCTATGCCCTGACCCGTTTGCCAGAGATGCAATCTCAAGTTGCAGAACTAGATATCAAGTCAGCCGATACTACTTCATTTGATCTATTACAAAGCTTTGAAGTCTCTATTGGCACCCAAGGTTTAAGTAAAACCTACAGCACCCGTACCGGTGAAACAGGCAACGCCTTTGATCTGGACAATTTTGAAATTCTGGATGCAACCCGTCTGGTCCAGCATGTGGTTCTGGATGGTCGTGCAATTGACCTGATTTTTAAGATTGATATCTACCAACCTGAATATGAGTTTCAGCACAGGACTAGCACGACTGCAGAAGCAGCACAGTGGATGAGCGCGGAACAGAATCACCTGCTGCATCATGCAGAACGGGTGTTATAAGGAGGAATATGGCTTTTTTATATCTATCTGTTGCTATTCTTGCAGAAGTCATCGCGACTTCTGCACTAAAAGCATCCAATGGCTTTAGCGTACTCTGGCCGTCAATCACCACATTTGTTGGCTATGCGATTGCCATTTTCTTTCTTTCCATGGCCATGAAAACTATTCCAATGGGCATTGCTTATGCGATCTGGTCTGGTGCAGGCATTATCCTTATTTCTACGGTTGGACTGTTGGTGTTCAAACAGCAACTGGATCTTCCCGCGCTGATCGGTCTGGCGTTTATGATCATTGGCATTATTTTTATCAATGTCTTTTCCAAAAGTACGCAGCTTTAATTTTTTGATATTAGCGTTCTTTCATCAGTCATTTTTAATTATTAAGAAGTAAATTGCCTCTCCTTGTAGGAGACTTGCGGAGCATGCTCCTCAGGGAGGGGTTCTTTCTAATAAATACCCTCATCCTCATGCGAAGCTATGCCTCTCATCCCAGAAGGAGAAGGAGCTTTTCAATATCCATTAAATTTGAATATTAATGATCATTTTTCGATTTATAAAAGATATTTACACATCTAACAATAAAAAATCCCCGAAACTGGGGATTTTTTATTGTTTGGATTTCGACTTATTTCAGCTCTTGTACCAGCGTTGGAACAATCACACTATCCACATTCATTTCAGTGCTATAAATGCCATTAGTGACGTTAAACTTGTTGACGTGATAGCTTGAACCATAGATCGAATCGAAACCCTCACCTTTGGTAAAGACTTTTTTGTTCGCTTCCAGATCCAGCAAATGGGTACCATCTACAAACTGCATATAGGCTTTAGCATCAACACCGACACGTTTCGACATGATTTCTACAGCATCTGCACGTGTTGCCGGGTCATTGATATATTTAACAGTTTTATCCCAAACTTGAATGACCTTTTTCCATTGCTCTTTATTGGCTTCCAGATGCGCAGGATTCACGGTCAAGGTGTCATAAATCAGACCAGCTTTATCTTTAGAGCTGAAAATAATTTTTGACCCGGCAACCGCAGACAAGGCCTGATTCGCGACTGGCTGCCATACCGCAATCGCATCAATATCCGCTGTTGCAAAGACCTGTGGCAGTTCATTGGTCATGGTGTTGACCAGTTTCACTTCATTCAGTTTAACCTTTGCATCATCCAGAGCAGTTGATAGCAGCAAGTGATCGACCAGACCTTTTTCAGTGGCAACAGTTTTACCGTGTAAATCCTGAATCGAGTTAATTCCATTCTTGGCAATGATTACGTCATTTCCAGCTGAATAATCCGTTGCCAGTATCATCACGCCTTTGGTACCACCAGAGCCAGTCACCAGATTATCACCATTGGTTACCATGACTGCATCCAGCTGATTTGCAGCAAAGGCAGACAATGAAGCAGAATAGTCAAACCATTTAAAATCTGCATTCACCCCTGCTTCTTTTAACCAGCCTTTTTCAATCGCCACTTGCCAAGCCACCCAACCTGGCCAGTCGCTATAGCCGATACGAATCGGCTGAGTATTTACACTGCCTTTGGCTTGACCAGAGGATTCTGGAACTTTAGCCGTATTGTCACAGCCACTGAATAAAATGGCGCAGCAAACAGATGCTGCTAAAGTTGCTTTCTTGATCATTGTGCTATTTCCCCTATGCAATTACATTTAAAACGCGTATTTGAAATTTGTTTTGATTTAATAAAGTCACGCCAACCGCCGAAATGACTGATGTCAGTTGCATCTTCAAGCGCATAGCCTTCGCAGATAAAACCTTTCACCCAGCTGCCATCTGCCAGCTGTACATTGCCAATGCCCAGCGGTGCTGGAACTTCTGCCACGATCTGACCAAAGTTGGCAAACGGAATCTCCCAGACTTCCACTTCGATTTCTTGACCTTTGCTGTGGTACTGCAAGCCCGGTTTCGGTGGGGTGGTATTTTTCAGTGCAAACAATTTATAGCTGGCTGCCGTTTTGGTTTTTTGCACTAAAGTGCCGCCACGTGTGGTGAGCTGGAAGTTCAATGGCATACCAGTCAGATGGGCGCCGACAACAGCCAGTTTTACTGCATGCTGTGACTGAATCTGGCTTGTTGATTCATAAGTTTTTTCAGATGTTCCTAGTGTTAAAGCCGTTGCCTGCTGCCAGGTTTGACCAAAGTTTGCCAATACCTGATCCATCCAGGCAGGTGCAATAAAAGTTACCCCGCTTGGCAAGCCATCAGCACGAATTGCATTAGGCAGTGCCAAAGCCGATAAATCCGCAAAATTCACGAAGTTGGTATAAGCGCCCATGTGGCTGTTTTTCACTAGTGGATCGGCTTCTACATCAGCAATCTTGTAGATGGTTGGCGCTGTTGGCACCATCAAGGCATCAAAGTCTGCTAGCGCAAGATTGATCTGACGAGCCAATTGCGCACGTTCATATTCCGCCTGCATCATATCGACAGCATTAAAGTTGTCTGCCTGACTGATAATCTGGTGAATCACCGGATGCGTTACATCACGAGAAACCAGTTTTTCAACGGCACTGGTCCGTTCTGCCACCCAAGCCTTGTTGTAAAGTGCTGAAGCCAGCTGATTGAAGATGTTGAAATCAATCGCTTCAACTGCATAACCAAGCTGTTTGACACGGGCAATTGCCAATTCAAAGGCTTTTTCAGTTTCAGCATCGCCATAGAATTCCAGTTGTGCCGGAATGGCAATTTTGCCTTTGGAAAATTGGGTTGGTACATTGGCTGGATGTTGGCGGGAATATTCATCTGTCTCATCATAGCCTTGCATGAATTGTGCGACTTGCCACGCATCATCTACAGTCAAGGCAAAGACTGAAATCACATCAATGGTGCGACATGCTGGCACCAAACCGGTTGTCGAGAACCAGCCTTTGGTTGGTTTTAAACCGACAATATTGTTATGTCCTGCCGGTACACGACCTGAACCCGCCGTATCGGTACCTAAACTAAAAGGCACCTGACCATTCGCCACCGCGACCGATGAACCAGAGCTTGAACCGCCGCTGATATATTCCGGATTAAAGCTGTTTTTCACTGCGCCGTAGGGTGAACGTACACCAACTAAGCCAGTTGCAAACTGGTCCAGGTTGGTTTTACCCACCACAATAGCCCCTGCTGCTTTTAATTTAGCTACGACTGTGGCATCGCTGGTCGCCAGATAAGAAGCTTCTTTGCAGGCTGCGGTGGTATAAAAACCGGCAACATCAATATTGTCTTTGACTGCGAATGGAATGCCGTAGAGTGGCAATTCGGCTAGTGATTTTCCTGTTAAGGCATCAATTTGTGCTTGTAATTGTTCTGCAGATGCAATTGAAATCCAGGCATGATCATCATTTTGAAATGATGCAACATAATCGATCAGGTCCTGTAACTGAATCTGCTGCTGTTGGTAGGCGTTCTGCCAGTCTTGAATTGTCCATAAAGTATTCATGACAATACTCCTTTATTGGTATTTTGGGGAATGGGAGGCATCACGGCATCCATCAGTTCCAGGTGTCCTTTGAGCACCCCTTTTAATGCAATAAATTGTTCGCTAATTTCTTTTAAATCACTGCTTACACCCTGCATCAGCATCACTTGCAGGACTTTCTGATCATCCAGCTGGATATGCAGCGAGCTGATCACCTGTTCCAGATATTGCTGTTGCAAATCGACCAATTGGGAACGTAACGGTTTCAGGCTGACCTCATAGACCAGCGTCAGCGTACCGACCATGACTTCATCACGAGAAACCAGTTCATCAATCAGGTGGCGGTTAATCATGTCGACAATGGCCTGCGAGCGGCTTTCATAATGCTGCTCGACAATTTTCTGATCCATGGCCTGTAATGTGGTTTCCGGCACGGTGATACTGATTCGTGCCAATTTCGGTTTAGACACGTCTGTTTTCCTTGAGTGAATCCTGTTTGACATAAAGCCCGGCGCGAACGCTGAGCAGTTCAATGAAAAATTGGGCAAATGGATGCAGCTTGGCTTTTTTGCTTTGATTATTCATGCGCATCTCCTTGGTATTACTGAATGTGAATTTCGTATTACTTAAGGAAATGCAGAAAGCGTGCCAGTTTTAGATGAGGAAATTTACTAATTACGAGCAGAAAAGACTGAAATTCAGCTTAAAAAAAGCCCCATCAACGGTTATGGGGCTTATTTGGAATCAAAATGAGTGAATTAATTCACCAAGAGGCCGTTAAATTAATCATGTACTGTAATTATTTTTAGACATGATGGATTGATCGAGAATTGCGTCTGGTTCTTCAAGTAATATGCTCTCCTCTTTTAATTCGGTATATAAATAAAAGCAGAAAATATGCCAAATATAAAGAGTTTTTTATTATTAAAAAATTGATTTAAAACAGTTAGCTGAAACTTAATAAATGCTACAAAATGTGTCTAAAATATTTATGCGCCAAGAGTGATCAAACTTGCACCAAAACGATATCAAAATGGGGTTTTATGGTACAGTTTTTGATAATGGAATCTTCACCAATTACTCTTCTCTAGCTTTAATTATGAATACTAAAGCCGCTCAGATTTAGGTTTCGATTAAAATTTGCACTACAGGTGAATTTCTATACAATAAATTCCATAAAAATGCCCGAACAATAAGGAAATTTAATGAAGACTTCCACTCTCCTTCGTACTGCCATTCTTTGTACGCCTTTTATTTTTGCGGCATGTAGCAAAACCGAGCAAGCAGAAACCTCCAAAACCGAAATCCAGCAGGAAGATACCACGCAAGCTGCCGAAACGGCACAGACACAAGCTTTTGACATCAGTAAAATACCACTCAGCACAGCGACACTCGGTGACTTTCCTTATATTGCCCTGCCAGATGGTTATATCTATCAAAATACCGAGCAGCGCAATTTTGAGCGTGTTCCATTCTGGACAGGACAGCAACTGGAATGGATCGAAGGACAATTATTCAGTTCAGGCATTACCTCGAAACCGGAATATAAAGAAGGCAATTTTTTAGAAATTCAGCGTAATCTGGAGAGTGTGATCAAGGATTTGGGCGGTGTGGAAATTGCCAATAGCCAGATTCCAAAAGACATCATCGAAAAAATTCCGAAGGATTTTCAGGTGCAATATTATGCGGGTCTGGGGGATATTTTTAACTACCCGACCAAGACTTATGTGGTTCGTCAGGAAGATAAGACTGCATGGTTCCAGCTAACCCAATCTGGTAATTATATTTCGCTGATGGTGGCTGAATCTAAATCTTTAAATGTGACTGCCAAAGCCCTGACTTCAAGTGCACTAAAACAAAGTCTTGATCAGGACGATAAAGTCAGCGTACAGATTAACTTTGCAACCGATAAAGCCGAGATTTTGCCGGACTCACAAGCGCAAATTGAGCAGATGGTTGCCTTATTAAATGACAACCCGGATTTAAAACTGGGCATTTATGGTCATACCGACAATACCGGTGATGCAGCTTATAACTTAGAGCTGTCTGATCAGCGTGCGCAAAGTGTGGTTACTGCCCTGACCAAAGCAGGTATTGAAGGCAGTCGTTTAACTGCCAAAGGTTTCGGGAATACTCAGCCTGTTGCAGATAATTCGAATGAAGATGGTAAAGCGAAGAATCGTCGGGTGGAGTTGGTGAAGCTGTAAAAGTAAGTCTATAAGACTTTGAAAATGTTTTAAAAGTGTACCATTACTGATAAATTACCCCCCATAATTCGGGGGCTTTTTTTATGACAGAAAAACTATATTATTGGGCTGAAAATTTAGAAAACTATACATCAGATAACGACAGTGAAACGGGCTATAATGAAGTTATAGAAATCAAACGTCTTAACTTTTTTATTGGAAAAAATAATTCTGGTAAAAGTCGTTTCATTCGTAATCTGTTTCAAACCACTCAAGGTCAGCAACTATATAATTCTCTTCAATTTAGAAGGCTATTGGCTTTCAAAAAGCAATTACAAATAAGTAAAAAATATAGTGATAATAATACCTACTATAACCATTTTTTGAAAACAACAGAGGACATTAAGCCATCAAAAATAGGTTCTGCAAATTCTAACTTTCCACAAGCACTTGATTACTTATCAAGAATTGGACAGCTATCAAGTCTTTACTCAAACAACAATAAATCTATTGCTACATCAATGTTTAATAAAGAAATAGAATTAAACTTAAATCCTATTTTCATAAACAAAAAATTTTACATCCCTATACTTCGAGGAATGCGTCCTGTCACTGACAAAGAGAATAAATATCCATATATTGAGCGAGCTCAGAAAGATTATTTCCAAGATCATAATAAATTTAATCAAGACAACATCATTACAGGTGAACGCCTTTACTATGAACTAAAAGTCCATTTATTAGGTAAACCACAACAACGTGAACTGATAAAACAATATGAAGAAAAATTAAGTCAGTATTTTTTTGATAATGAAACCGTCACTCTAATTCCATATATTGGTAAAGATGATAATGGTCATGAGAATGATGTTGTACATATTAAAATTGGTGAGGATGATCAATTCCCAATTTATAAACTAGGTGATGGTCTTCAACAAGCAATTATTCTGACTTATGAAGCCTATATCAAAAGCAAAGACAAAAATGGTAATACAGAAATCCATGCATTCTTTATAGAAGAACCAGAATTGCATATGCATGCAGGTATGGTTCGACAACTGATGAATTTCTACTTAAATGAAACTTCACACTATTATTTCTTTACTACACATTCAAATCATTTACTTGATATGGCAGATGAATCTGACCAAGTTATGATTCAAAAATTTGTAAAACAAGCTAGACAAGATAATCCTAAAGAATTCGAGTTTAAAATTTATCGATGCGACCGTGATCGCGATTTACTTGCTTCTCTAGGTGTTCGCCCTTCATCTGTATATCTAGCTAATTGCACGATTTGGGTAGAAGGAATTACCGATAGACTCTATATCACTAAATATATGGAACAGTATTTGTCGGAGTTAAAAGAATCAAATCCTGATCTTTATAAAAAGTATCGTCGTTTTATGCCTAATTATCATTATACATTCGTGGAATATTCCGGAAGTAATTTATCTCACTGGTCATTTGATGATGATTACCCTAAAACAAGAGAAGAAAGAATTGAATTCCTTCAGCAAGATCGAGGTCAAAGTGCAACTTCCGTCGCAAGTGACATGCTATTGATTGCTGATGGAGACATACAAAAAAATTCTGAAAAAATAAAATTTTTAAGAAAAGAATTGAATAGAGATAATTTAATTATTTTGGAATGTAAAGAAACAGAGAATACTCTACCTAAAAATGCAATTATTCGAGTTGCGAAAGCAAAATTTCCACGCCTAAAAAATGTACGACAGAGCTATGATATTTCCTTAATTGATAATATTAATCAAGATGATTATTTTGATAATGCTCAATACGGTATTGGTCGCTTAATAGATGAAAAAATTAAGAAACCAACATCAAATACAACCAAAACTGCTTTTGCTGATGGTCCTGGTGTCGGGACTATTAAAGATAAACTAAAATTTTGCCGTGAAATTATCAAAGATTTTGATGAAAATCCTGATTGGAAGCTTACACCTAAAGCTAAAGAATTATGTGAAAAAATTTTTAAGCATATTGAAAGATGTAATAAATAAATTTTAATCTCCCCTAACCCCTCTTTAATAAAGAGGGGGAAATTCCCTCCTTTGGAAAAGGAGGGTTAGGGAGGATTTTTAAGCCACTGGTGCCAAAATAAATAACACCTGTCCTGTTTTCACAGTATGAGCTGATTAAACATTAAACCCAATATGTTTCCCTGTAGGCAGCTCTACATCGATACGCAGCTTTCCACCCATAGCTTCTACATATTTTTTCATTGTCGAAATCTTGAGATCATTGCCACGATTCTCAATTGCAGACAGTGAAGGCTGTTTAATCCCTAAAGTTTCAGCCAGTTCTTTTTGAGAAATTTCCAACTCTTCACGAATCATATGAAGATGTTGCTCAAGCAGCAGCTCTTCCGCCATTTCCTGAATACGTGCCTGACTCTCAGGAGAACGTTTCGCCAATAATTCTTGCAAAGTTTTAGCCATGTCAGTTTACTCCTAAAGATTTCAAATGCAGTGAATACTGTTCATCTGCAATTGCCAGCATCTCCGTATAGAAACGCTTGTTACCACTTTTATCACCAATGCAGAGTACAATTGCCTGTCTTAATGGATCAAAAGCAAAAAATGCCCGGATTGGTTTTCCTCTATGTTGAACACGTAGCTCTTTCATATTGGTATATTTAGAGTTATATATTGTGTCTACCAAAGGTCGCCCAAGACTTGGCCCTTGACTCTGTAATACCACCAAAGCTGCTAAGACTTTTTCTTGTGTCGATTCGTCCTGTTGTTCAAGCCATTCATTAAATACATCTGTGGTCAGTACCGTCCACATACCACAACCCAAATATAGACTATAAGCTATATATTACTAATGTCCACTCTATACTGCAAATAAAAAACCGCCCTTATGGACGGTCTTTAAAAGTTCCCTCCTTTTTCAAAGGAGGATTAGGGAAATTCTTTAAGCCACTGGTGCTAACGTAAACAACACCTGCCCTGTTTTCACCGTTTGCCCTTTCTCAATCGTAATCGTATCTACACGCATACGTTCAGGGGCAATAATCGGAATCTCAATCTTCATTGCTTCAATTACGGCCAAGGTGGCACCTTCTTCCACGATATCACCAGACTGACATTCAATTTTCCAGATTGAACCCGGCATATGTGATTCCACCGCACAGCCACCATCCGGAATAGCAACGGTTTCACCATCATCGACCGCATCCAGACTTTCAGACACGTATTCAGCCAGTCCAGCTTCATGCCAGCGACGGCGTTCTGCTTCAAAGTTCGCTTGTTGTGTTGCCTTAAACTCGCTAATGGTGTCGGCATTGTCGGTCAGGAACTGGTTGTACTCTTTCAGGTTCAACACACCTTCTTCAATACGCAGTTTCAGACGGCCTGCCTTAAAGTCCTCACGCATTTGCATCAGTTCTTCTTCAGACACTTCATAGAACTTGATCTGGTCAAAGAAGCGTAGTAACCATGGCTTGCCTTGCTCGAAGTCGGCATTTTTACGGTAACGCGACCACATTTGCGTAGTACGACCGACAAACTGATAACCACCAGGGCCTTCCATACCATATACGCACATATAAGCACCACCGATCCCTACAGCATTTTCAGGCGTCCAGGTACGTGCAGGGTTATATTTCGTTGTGACTAAACGTTGACGCGGATCAAGCGGGGTTGCCACAGGTGCACCTAAATATACATCGCCTAGGCCCATCACCAAATAACTTGCATCATAGACCACATCTTTCACAGCTTGTTTATCTTTCAAACCATTAATACGGCGGATAAATTCGATATTGTCCGGACACCATGGCGCATCTGGACGCACAGTTTGCATATAGCGTTCAGTTGCCAACTGGGTTTGCGAATCTTCCCAAGCAAGTGGCAGATATACCGTACGCGATGGCACTTCCATTTCAGTCACATCAGGCAATTCAGTTTCAGCCACTTGCAACAGGCGCAACAGGTCGAGCTGATCCAGCTTGATAGAATCAAAATGGATTTGCAGCGAACGAATGCCCGGTGTCAGGTCAATAATGCCCGGAATATTCTGTTTTTGAACCCATTGCATCAAGGCATGGATACGGAACCGCAGGTTCAGATCCAGCACCAGCTCGCCATATTCCACCAGCATGTAGTTATTACCCGCTGGGCGATACACCACATCTGGCGCACCATTTTCACTTTTTAAGATATCCAGCACTGCATTTTTTAGCGTAGCAAGTTCTGGGTAGAAGGATTCATTAAATGAAACTTCCTGAGTATCCAGTGCTTCAAGCTGCGCATGATATTTTTCATTCAGCAATTTGGCTTGGTGATAGCTGACTGGAACAAATTTCACTTTGTCACCGGCTTTGAGCTGACCGAGTTTCCACAGCTCAGAATTGATCACCACTGCTGGACAGACGAAACCACCCAAACTTGGCCCATCTGGACCGAGAATAATCGGCATATCACCGGTGAAATCAATCGCACCAATCGCATAAGCATTGTCATGAATATTCGATGGATGCAGACCTGCTTCACCGCCATCCTCACGCGCCCATTCTGGTTTTGGTCCGATCAAACGGATACCGGTACGGCTGGAGTTAAAGTGAATCTCAAAGGTATTGGCAAAGAAAGTATCAATGTCATTTTTAGTAAAGAAATCAGGCGCACCATGTGGGCCATACATCACCGCAATTTCCCATTCATGACTGAATGATGGAATTTGTTCAGGCGCAAGTGCTTTCACTTCATCGCTTGTGAATGCGGTGATTGGAAGCATATCGCCGATTAGTAAGTTACGACCGGCATGACCGCCAAACTGACCGAGGGTAAAGGTCGCTTGTGAACCCAAGTATTCAGGTACATTCAGACCACCTTTGATGCCGATATACGTCCGGCAACCGGTAGCGATCTTGCCACATTTCAGCACCTGACCTTTACGCACATTCACGGTTTGCCACATTGGCACAGCCACACCATCCAGTGTTGATGGCATATCCCCACCCGCCAGTACGATCTGGCTGTCGCAGTGGAATTTCAGTGTTGGACCTTGCAGGGTACATTCCAGACCGGCGGTATTTGGCGCATTGCCTAAAAGCTGGTTGGCGACATTGAGCGATAATGGATCAATCGCACCAGATGGTGGCACCCCCACATCCCAATAACCGAGACGACCAGTGACATCCTGCACAGCAGTTTGGATGCCTGCTTGCAGCACTTCAATCTTCTGGGTTTTCCACTCAAAGGTATTCAGGAAACGTGTGGTTTGTGTTCCCGCCTTAAACACCTCACAGTCGATGATGTTTTGCAGATATTCCAGGTTGGTTTCGATGCCCGCCACTTGAGTTTTCGCCAGTGTATCCGTCATCGCCTGAATCGCGGCTTCCCGGTCATCTGCTGTGACAATGACTTTGGCAATCATCGGGTCATAGAAAGACGATACATTCGAACCCGTTTCTACCCAGGTTTCATTACGTGCGTTTTCATCAAACTCGACATAGGTCAGCAGACCGGCACTTGGCTGGAAGTTCTTGATCGGGTCTTCGGCATACAGGCGCACCTGAATCGAATGGCCTTTGGATTCCAGTGGCTCTGTTGGTGCAGTCCAGTCTCCGCTGGCAAGCGTCACCATCCATTCCACCAGGTCCACACCAAAGACTTGCTCCGTCACACCATGTTCGACTTGCAGACGGGTATTCACTTCAAGGAAGTAGAATTCTTGTGTGTCGGTATCCATGACAAATTCAACTGTACCCGCAGAACGGTAGTTCACTGACTCCATCAGCTGAATCGCTACATTCTGGATATAGGCACGTTGCTCATCGCTAATGTGCGGTGCTGGCGTTTCCTCGATCACTTTCTGGTTACGACGTTGTACCGAACAATCGCGTTCACCCAGCGCAATCACCTTGCCTTGGCCATCACCAAAAATCTGCACTTCGATGTGACGCGCATTTTGTACGAATTTTTCCAGGTACAGACCTGCATCTTTAAAGTTGGCTTGTGCCAAGTAAGACACGGTTGCATAGGCATCTTTCAACTCAGCTTCATTCCAGACCAGACGCATGCCGATCCCGCCACCACCCGCAGTACTTTTCAGCATGACTGGGTAACCGATACGCGCCGCCTCTGTCAGTGCTTCAGCTTCATCTGCCAGTAATTGACTGCCTGGAAGCAATGGTACATTGGCCTGAATTGCCAACTCACGCGCCGTATGCTTTAAACCAAAAGCACGCATTTGTGCCGAATTTGGACCAATAAAGGCAATGCCTTGTGATTCACACAGGTCGCAGAATTCTGCATTTTCAGACAGGAAGCCATAACCCGGGTGAATTGCTTGAGCACCGGTCTGTTTCGCGACTTCCAGAATTTTTTCGATATTTAAATAACTTTGGCTGGCAGGAGCTTCACCAATATACACAGCTTCATCTGCAAGAGTGACGTGCAATGAATCACGATCGGCTTCGGAATAGACAGCGACAGATTGAATCCCCAGTTTTTTCAGGGTACGGATCACGCGGCAGGCAATCGCGCCACGGTTGGCAATCAGAACTTTATTAAACATAACTTATACCTCCTCGCCTTCACGTACCACCAGCTGGATTTGTGTCGGGTTATAGGCATTACATGGGTTATTCAATTGCGGACAGTTCGAGATCAGTACGATCAGGTCCATTTCTGCCTTGATTTCCACATACTTGCCCGGTGCCGAAATACCATCATCAAATTTCAGGTGACCATCGGCAGTCACCGGCACATTCATAAAGAAGTTGATGTTTGGACCGATGTGACGCACGTTTAAGCCATGTTTTTTCGCGACCGGATGTTTTGCCAGCGCATACATAAAATTGTTACGGCAGCTGTGCATTGGGTATTTGTCATGTGCATAACGGACTGTATTACTTTCACATGAACATGCACCGCCTAAGGTATCGTGACGGCCACAGTTATCATCATTGATCACGGCAATAGCACGGCCAAAGTTGCTATATAAAGTGGTACCTTTTTCCAGATAAATCTGCTGGTTAATCGCCAGTGTATCGGTTGCGCTATAACGCTCTTCCGGATTTTCAGCCGAGATAAATAAGGTATCGACTGCCTGATTCCCTTCCAGATCAATGATGCGGAAGTACTGGCCTTTTTTGACTTCGCACATCCATGCTTCACCGGCAGGACAGATTTCGCTAAGAACTGTTTTTTCGAATTGTTGTAGAGCTGTCATGGTTATTCTCCTGCCTTAAACGTTAGAAAGTGCGTAGTAACGTGCGTTGTTCTGGAATGCACGCTGGTTCTGCGGACAGGAGTCACGGCAGATATCAGTTTCGCCTAAACTATTGGCTTTAAACAAAGATAACTGGATGTCAGCCGGTTGATATGCCGCACTATTATCAAGTCCATGCGGTGCAGCAGATAGGAACACCAGACAATCCATTTCAAAACGCAGTTCGATGATTTGGTCGGTATTGTCTGAAGGCACATAAGATAATGCACCCGCATCATTTGGGGTGACTTTGGAGAACAGGTTTACGGTAGCACTCAGGTCAGTTTGGCCTAAAGAGAATTTAGATAATTCAACCAATAAACCATCTAAACCACTTTGGTACATGTCATTGCGGGCATCCTGAAACGTACGGATGCCAAACTGTTTTTCAATTTGTTCAGGACGAGATGGACCACAGAAGGTATCGTTCCAGCCAGCTTCATCTTTCACGATGGATGCCATCACACGACCTAGATCGGAATACAGTACATTGCCTGCAGTTAGGTACGCGGTATGCTGGCCTTTCAGGCTGTCTGGCATGTTGTAGCGTTCCAGCTTGTCTTCGGCATTGACACAGAACAGGGATACATTGGCATTAGCGCCCAATGCCTTGAATTGCAGAACTGCACCTTTTTGAATGCGTCCGGACCAATGGTGCCCTCCCGGCAAGATTTCAGTCCAAAGTGTTTGATTGTTGTGGTACTTATTGTCTATTGCGCCCATGTGCATGACCTCTCTAAGGTTTTTGTTCCAACCTCCCGGGCTTTTATCCCTCCGTGTAGCTCAATCAATCGAGCCGTGAACTCTCGGTCTCAGGCGCAGTTTTTTGAAAAAACTGCCGGAACCCTAGATCACTTTATGATGTGTAAATAAATGCAAATGACGTGCCAATTTAGTATTACGATTTTTATTATTAGTAATACTTAAAATGCTCAAAATAAGTTCATTTTACGAATTTATTGATAAATACAGTCTGGATGTGCACCCAAACTGGACTTTTTATCTCTATCCAAAAACGGGATAATGGCGGTGAAAGAGAATTGGGTGTGACATGTTTAAAGATAAAAAGCTGGTATGTTTTGACCTGGATGGGACCTTGATTGATTCAGTGGGAATCTGGAACCAAGTCGATGCTGCCCTGATTCAGGAATTGTCGGGGATCGAAGTCGGTCTGGATCAGATTCAGCAACAGCGTGACCTGCAACTGAAAGCCTTTAGACATATGCCCGATCCCTATCTGGAATATTGTGGCTATTTAAAAGACCTATATGGTTTCAAGCCAAGCAAGGAAGAGGTTAAAAATCGCCGTTATCATATTTCACGGCATTTTCTGGATCATGTGATTGAACTCAAACCGCAAGCTGAGCTGCTGATTCAAGCTCTAAAACAGCAAGGGATACAATTGGCACTCACGACTACCACTAGTTTATTCAATGTGCAGCGTTATCAGGACAATAACCAGAAGATTAATCAGAAAATCAGTTTTGATGATGATTTTGCGATTATTTTGACTCGTGAAAATGTTGAGAATATCAAACCGCATCCAGAAGTGTATTTAAATGCGCTCCAGCATTTTGAAATTGAGGCTAAAGATTGCCTGATTGTTGAAGACTCTTTAATTGGGGTGGAAGCTGCCAACAATGCGGGAATTGATGTCGTTGCAATTTACGACCAGTATTCTGCGCATGAAATAGATCTGATCAAAGCCAAGGCAGATTATTTTGTAGAAGATTTTGCTGGTCTCATAAAATTGGTGAACTAAAAAAATGCCATGAATCCTCCCTGATCATGGCATTTTTCGTGTTATCTCTGAATTGATTAGATTAGAGCATTATTTGGCTTTTTTATAGACGGAGCCTGAACCGACCAGATTGCCAGTTTTTTCGTCAATTGCGAAATCAACGACACCTGTACCTGAATTAATCTGAAGCAGACCATTATCAGCGACTGAAGCTGGCATCGGATTTTTCTTGTCAGTTTTGCCGCTTTCTTTGTCTTTAATAGTATTGGTAATGAAATAGTTTTCACCATTTTTGGAAATCACCAGGATATTTTCCAATTTTGGATTTTCCAGTGTATTTTTCCAGTTCCCCTGATAATCTGGTGCTGGAGTTTCCGGGGTATTACACGCGGTTAACAGCAATAAAAGTGAGATGCCTGAAAAATATTTAAGATATTTCAAAACTGAGACCTTGAATGATAGAACGCGGCCATTATAAAAAGAACCTCCTTGAGGTAAACGCATAGCTTGTAGGCGAAGCGTTTCAGCGGTAGTAAATCTGTCCCGCCTTCGTCATTTTTTGAAAAACATCTTCATATTTCATTCATAAATTCGTGTGAACTGACCACTTTTTAACAGATAAAAAAATCCTCAATAGACCATCCAAATCTATTGAGGAGTACCAAACTGGATAATAGAGAAACCCTAAAAATTAATTTACAAGCTTAGATTTAAAGTAACGAAACACCGATTTAACTGCGTGAGTTTTTTCTGCAATTTGCTGATTCCATTCATTTGGCAGTGAGCATTTCGCCAGTCTGACCCATACAGTCGAGAACTGTTTCATAAAGCTGGCTTCGTTATAGTGAATCCCGTACTCAGCACATAAGGCTTTGATTTTTGGTGCAACTTCAGCATAACGGTTTGCTGGCATATCTGGGAACAGATGATGCTCAATCTGATGGCTTAAATTCCCACTCAGAATATGCAACCAGTTCGCGCCACTGAAGTTGCTCGAACCACGGATCTGACGCAGATACCATTCCGCACGGGTTTCATTGTCGGTATTGTCCATTTCAAAGGTTTCTGCATCTTCAGTGAAATGTCCATTAAAGATCACCGCAGACGCCCATAGGCTACGAATCACATTGGCAACCGCATTCCCAGTAAATACTGGAATGGCATTTGGGCCAGCAATAATCGGGAAAAATACATAATCTTTCAGAACCTGACGGCGCATTTTTTTGCGTAAAGGTGCTGCTTCTTCCCAGACCTGTTTCCAGGTTTTGGTTTTATAGGCAATTACATCTTCCAGATGCAAACGCTGTACACCCACATACCATTCAAAGAACACCATCAACTGAATGGTTAAAGGAATATTCCAGATAAAACGTAGTTCCCACGGCTGAGATTCACTGACACGGATCAGACCATAACCGACATCATGATCCATACCGACAATATTAGTATACGTGTGGTGAATATAATTATGCGTGTATTTCCAGTCATCCCCAGTGGAAATAGTATCCCAATCATAAGTCGAACCATTCAGACTCGGATCATTCATCCAGTCGAACTGGCCGTGCATCACATTATGGCCAAGTTCCATATTTTCCACGATTTTCGAGATACCCAATAAGCCTGTTCCCGCTAACCAGACCGGTGGCAACCAGCCTGCGACCATCAGCATGCCACGGGAAGCAATCTCGCTATAACGTACAAAATTACGGATTTTATAAATATATTCTGCGTCTTTTTCGCCCAAATCTTCCATTACTTCACGGCGGATAGCATCAACCTTGGCACCGAACTCTTCAACCTGTTCCGGGCTTAGAAATTGAGATTTACTGTGTTTTTTAAAATCAATTTGCATATTCATGGGAGCACCTTCTTATTCGTTTAGTAATGGTTGAAATAGCTTATAAATTAATCACCACAGGACTGACGGCCTGTGAAATACAAAGTTTGATTGGAGTATTGCTGCCGTGGTCGATCTCACCCGTCAGCATGTTTTTAACTGAACCGCTGACTTTGGTACATGAGCAAGTATTACAAATGCCCATACGGCAACCATGCGCTGGACGAAGACCCGCCTGCTCTGCACTTTCCAGCAGATTAGATTCTGCCTGGAATTCCTGCTGCGATCTTAAAAACTGTACAGGCTGTGCTTTCACTTTTTCATCCATCGCAATCTGGAAATATTCAGAATGGAAGCTGGATTTCACCGCCAGTTTATCGGCAATTTTGAGTGCAGTTTTCATCATTCCCGCTGAACCACAGGCATAGATTTCACGCTGTTCAAAGTCTGGTACCAGCTTGTTTAGCAATTGCTGGCTCAGATGTTGCTTATGCTCGACTGTATTAAAATGATGATATTTCAGATGAGGATGCATCAACGCCAAGGTTTTGATCTCGGCATGAAATGCATCATCACGGGTGAAATAGATTAGATCAATCGGATGCTGAAACTGCACGACTGCTTTTTGCAATAAGGAATAAATTGCAGTAATGCCACTGCCTGATGCCAGAAACAGAATCGGTTTAGGAGAGTTTAATAAGGTAAATTCGCCCTGTGGCTGAGACAGCTCGACCACTGCACCTAGTTGCAATAAAGTTAGGGCACGCGACACTTTACCTTGCTGCTTGACTGCAATAATCACATCACCATTTTTTAAAATGGTCACGATAGAATAATGACGTTGATGACGTACTCCATCCAGACGCAGAGTCACCGCGATATTTTGACCGGCCTGAAATGATCCGCGGTTAAAGTTATAATTTGGACGTAACTGGATTTTGAAAAAGTCTGGGCTAACCGCCTGAATATTCACGACCGATGCTTTGACTTTTTTGAGTGCCCAGGTTGGATGGATTTTTTCACCAACAAAATCAATGAAATCTTCACGAATCCAATGCGGCTTGTAGGTTGTCATACTTGTCATTTTTATCCCCTCTATTCCGCAGACAGCATTAATGTACAACTGTCTATTTATTATGTAGTCCAGAATAAAGAATTTTGAAGCTCACACCATGTCAATGTAGGTCAAATTATGTGCTTAGAAACCATAGTTGGACTTTTTGTAAGACAATCCTAGCCAGAAAGTGCTGTTAAAACTGTATGAACTGAATAAATTGCTTTTTTGGTCTGTATATTTTTAGCAAAAACATATAAAAAAACTGACCTCTATATAAGAGATCAGTTTCTGTTTTAAATATTCGGTGAGTTAAAAAGGCAAAATTTTACCTTTTAAAGAAATAGCTTAACCTACGGCCTGTTCCAGCAAGATAGAGCCATAAAGTTCACGCAGGTCTTTTTTCAGCATCTTGCCGGTTCCACTTAACGGAATAGAATCTACAAAGATCACGCGATCCGGAATTTGCCATTTAGCGACCTTGTCCGCATAGTAATCCAGCATTTCAGCTTCACTCACATGACTCTCTGGCTTTTTAATCGCAATCAGAACGGGACGCTCATCCCATTTAGGATGCTGTGCCGCAATCACGGCAGCCATGGCAATTTCAGGATGTCCCATCGCCATATTTTCAAGATCGACTGAAGAGATCCATTCACCGCCTGACTTGATCAGATCTTTGGAACGGTCACACAGCTTCATAAATCCATCTTCATTTAAGGTAGCAATATCTCCGGTATCAAACCATCCATCTGCTGTGAGCGTAGATTCTTCCTTGCCAAAATAATGATCAATGATCCAGTGCCCTTTAATCTGCAGATTGCCTATGGTTTCACCATCTCGGGCAATTTCCTGGGTTCCTTTTTCTTCATCGGTTAAACGTAAATCAACGCCAAACGGTGGACGACCTTGAGACAGACGAATCTGCATTTTTTCTTCATCCGCCAGATCAAGGTGTTTGGTTTTTAGCTGATTGGCACTACCAAGTGGACTGGTTTCAGTCATCCCCCAAGCATGAATGGTTTCGCAGTTAAACTGCTCTTTAAAGGTTTTCAGCATAGCCGGTGGACAGGCAGAACCACCGACCACATTCCGTTTCAGGCTTTCCAGTTTTGAACCACTTTGCTGGGCAGCCGCAATCAGCCCTTGCCAGATCGTCGGAACACCTAAAGCCACAGAGACTTTATACGTATCAATCAGATTAACCAGACTAGCTCCATCCAGGCCTGGCCCCGGCAACACCAAGGTACAACCGACCATGGCAGCGGCATATGGGGTTCCCCAGGCATTGACATGGAACATTGGTACCACCGGCAGCATGATGTCACGCGCTGCCACATTCAGGGAATCCGGCATGATAATCGCATAACTATGCAGCACTGTTGAGCGATGGCTATATAAAACCCCTTTCGGATTTCCAGTCGTACCGGAGGTATAACACAGTGAACTTGCTGTATTTTCATCCAGTTCAGGCCAGTCAAATTCTGCAGATTGCTGGGCAAGCAAATCGTCATAAAACTGAACTTCCGGAATGGCTTCACGAATCGACGAATCTTCAGCATCCAGACAGATATACTGTTCTACAGTTTTTAATAACGGTTTGACGGCTTTAATTAAAGGTGCAAAGGTTTTATCAAACAGCAGTATTCGATCGGCAGCATCATTGATAATAAATACCAGCTGTTCCGGAAATAACCGCGGGTTAATGGTATGGCAAATCAGTCCACTTCCCGAAATGGCATACCATGATTCTAGATGTCGATGATTATTCCAGGCAATGGTCGCAACCCGATCGCCGAGTGTCAGACCGAATTGCTGTAATACATTGGCAAAACGTTTCGAGTTTTCCCGGATTTCTCCCCAATTGGTCTTTTTAATGCTGGTATCGGTATTTTTAGAAATGATCTCGGTATCGGCATGATAACGACCGGCATGTTCAATCATGCTGCTGATCAGTAAGGGCTGGAACATCATATTTCCGAGCATGCTTCACTCCTTTATCCTTGTTGTTTGTCCATCTGCTATATCGTTGTTATTTCTGTATGATGCGCTGGCGAAAAGCCTGTATTCATTTTTATCATCAAACAGTCTGAATCTAGCAAGGAAATCTGACTTTGTGAGTGTCAAATTGTGACAAAGTCATAGAGTGGATGCAGAAAAAGTAAAAAATAAAACTGGTAATGTGTGGCATAAAAAAAGCCCCAATTTAGATTGGGGCGATGATAGTGTTCAGGGAGAAGAGAATTTTAAAAGCCGCTCATCATAATTTTGTCTGCATTTACTACAAAGATAACGCCGAGGCAGAATAAACCGGCATAAAGTGCAAACCAGAGAATCATCTTCTTGAATGCTGCATCAGAAATACTGCTATCCGCATATTTTGGTGCTTTGTTGTCTTCTGAATTCATATGATCACCCATAGGTTGGTCTGGCGTTATGAGTTTTATTATCAGCAGACCTAAATCAACTGTATAGATACAATATTCATTTAAAAAAATATAACAGTTAGCCACTTATTTTTTTCATTTGTTATACTTTAATAACTTATTCATAATATAATTCTGATTATATTAGTACAGTTTAGATTTTATTTTCTTATGTTCAAATCTGAAAAGCTGGCCCAGAATATTCGCCAGATGATTGAAAATGGCGCATGGAAGGCGCATGACAAATTACCTTCATTACGGGAACAAACTGAACTGTCCGGCTATAGCCTGATGACGGTGCTTAATGCCTATCAGGTGCTTGAATCGCAAGGATTGGTCTATGCCAAAGATAAATCTGGCTACTATATTGCGGAGCGACCTCAAACCTATAACAGCAAAGAACCCGCGGTACAGATTGGCTTAAACTCCAAAGTTAAAATTAACTCTGTGGTATTTAATTATTTAAAGTCACTGCAAACTCCAAATATTGCACCTTTTGGTTCAGCTTTTCCAAATGCTGAACTATTATATAACAGCCGGTTTATGCAGATTCTGGCGCAGCATAGCAAAAGAAAAAGCAGTTATAGCCATCAAAATCATATGCCACCGGGTAATCAGGAATTACGCCAATTGATTGCCAACCGTTATCAGTTACAAGGCATAAACTGCACTTCGGATGACATTGTCATTACTTCTGGTGCCTTGGAAGCCCTCAATCTGTCTTTACAGGCTTTGACTCAACCTGGTGATTTTATCCTGCTCCAGCAAACCATTTTTTATGGTGCCTGGCAGGCGGCTGAACGTTTAGGCTTGCAAGTCATCACAATCCCTGAACATCCGCAGTTTGGTTTTGACCTGGAATCATTTGAACAAGCACTTAAACAGTACCCGATCAAAGTTTGCTGGCTGATGCTGAATGTGCATAATCCGATTGGCTTTACGGTAAATTCAGAGATCAAGCAAAGAATTGCAGAACTGTTAAATGAATATCAGGTATATCTGATTGAAGATGATGTCTATCAGGAACTCAATTATGGCGCTCATAAGCCGGTTTCCGTGAAATATTTTGATCAGCATCAACGGGTATTGCACTGCTCTTCATTTTCCAAAACATTGGGCATGGGTGCGCGGGTTGGCTGGGTTTTCGCTGGCCCATTTTCCGATGCAATCCAGCATTTACAGCTCATGAGTACTTTGACTGTTAGTCCGTTATTACAAAATGCACTGGTCGATTTTCTGTCCCATCATCATTATGAAAAGCATTTGCGTCATCTAAGACAGCAGCTGGAAAAGTATAAACAAAAGTTTTATCAGGAACTCAAAGCGCGTTTAGATTCAGTCTGTGAAATTTATTATTATTCCAGTGGCTATTTTCTCTGGATCAAATTGCCGGAACAGCTGGATGGTCAGGTTTTATATGAACAGCTGATTCAGCAGAATATTGCGATTGCCCCAGCTTTACTGTTTAAACCGGAACACACCAGCCAAAATTATATCCGGCTGAACTGTTCTTATGAGTGGACACCTGAGATTGAACACGCGGTGAATCTGCTGGCAAAAACGATCTTGCAAAATAGCAAAAGCGTGGATTAATTCATCCACGCTTTTATGGTAGTACTACTAGATCACCAAAGCTTAGAAACTATAAATGGCAACCGCATTAATTCGGTTGTCTTCGCCCTTACGACTGCTAATCGCATTACCTTCCGTATTTAATACAGGTCCATAGGCTTCACGTTCACCATAGACATATTCCAGACCCAAACTAAGTGGTTTGGTTGGGTTATAAAACACATTGGCCCATGCCTGCCATAAATCTTTATTGGCTTTAGTTTTATCTGTGGCTGATAAGGCGTTGATATAGTCTTGATCATCATCAAAATTCATATAGCCATAACCTAACGTGCCACGCAATTTGTCATTAAACTGCTGGGTCAAGCCGACAGTAATCGAATCAAATTCACTTTGGTAAAGATTTCCACCTGCTGCTATAACCCCAGGATTGGCATAAGAGACAAAACTGCTATCACCTTTGACATGATAATAATCTGCCTTAAGGCTGGTGCCTGGAACAAACTCGTATTTGGCACCTAAGCCCACCCCCCATGCAGTTTTTTCATCTTCATTCACGCGTTTTTCATTCCCCATCGCACGCGCGCTAACAGAAAGATTATCCGCAAATTTGTGGTTTAAGCGTGCAGTTAAAGCAGGTAAACGCTGTTTGATTCCCGTAATGGTCGCATCTTTCGGATCTTCTACTGCAAGCACCAGATTGGTCGCTGGACTCAAAGTACTGGTATGACGAATCTGAGGCGTCCGTTTAATTGAACCACCGGCATAAACCAGTGCATCTACCGTCTCAGGTATATAGTCTGGGGTCGCAAAGTTTGACCAAGTTTGACCAATTAACCAGTCAGCATAGCTGATATAGGCATGGCGGATACGCAGGTTATCAAAACTAGCCCCCCCCAGGAAATCGACCTCAACTTTACCACTTAAGGCTTTATCCCCAGCACCCACGGGCGCTTTAAAATCCATCCCTAAACGGGTGGCTGAAAGCGTGGACTTAAACTCATCACTGCGTTCACCTGTGCCTTCAAGAGGTACTGCATTAATCTGGTTATACATACGTGTCGCTGCACCGCCCTCAGCCTGATAAGAGGCATCGGCACGGATATTACCGTATAAATTAAACTCGGCCCCACTGGCAATTTTCATCACAGGTTTGCTCGCAGGGGCTACTGCTGTATTTGCAGGTGCCGGCGTTGTCGCTACAGGTGCAGTCACAGCAGCTGTCTGAGTTTGCTGCTGTTCAATCAGGGCGCGTAGAGCTTGAACTTCCTGACGCAACTGCTCAATTTCCTGCTGATTGGACTGAGCTGGAGTTTGTGCCTGGGTAGCCAAGCTGATGCCCCCTAAACTCATTGCCATCATGCTCATCAGAACCGTGCGTTTTAATGTGATTGTTTGATTATTAAATAATTGTTTCGTGTTCATCCTAAACTCACTTTTTTATTATGCGTCTCGATTCTAGCAACAGATCACCACCGCTTACGATGGCGATCTCTATCATTAGAAGTGTTTTCTTTATTAATTGATATTTAATCCATTAACTTGCTTTTTCAGCGAGAGAATCAGTATGAATCTCAGGTGTAGCAAGGGCTTGACCTTCTACAGACATTTTTAAGTTCACCAAGAAAATTGCCAGCGCAGCAATCAAACCGGGAATCGCAATTGCAAAGAAGTTCATTTGATGCGGTAAATTCATGGTGAGTAAAGCACCTGTCAATACCGGTCCAACGATCGCACCGATACGTCCGATTCCGGAAGCCCAACCCATGCCGGTAGAACGCACCGTTGATGGATAATATTGTGCCACGAAGGTATAAAGCAGAATTTGTGAACCAATGGTTGCTGCACCGGCCACTGCAATCAAGCTGTAAAGCACGAATTGCGGACTGTTATAACCGAGCAGGATTAAAGAAGCTGCCCCGCAAAGAAACATGATGGTCAGCACTTTTTTGATATGGAAACGGTCTGCCAGATAACCCCCACCAATAGCCCCGATCATGCCACCAATATTCAGGGCAAACAGGAAGATCATGCTGGCACCCAGTGAATATCCGGCTTGAATCATGAGTTTTGGTAACCAGCTACCCAGTGCGTAGACCATTAATAGACACATGAAAAATGCCAGCCAGAACATAAAGGTACTAAATGTGCGGCCTTGCTGAAATAATGCTTTTAAAGGTGCTTCATCGCCTTTTTGTACTTCATTCAGGACGAACTGGGTGTCAGATCCAATTATCTGTGTTGGCGAGATTTTCTGGATAATATTTTGCGCTTCAGCCGTTTGCTGCTTATTGGTCAGATACATCAGGGATTCTGGTAAATATTTCCAGAGTATCGGCAGGAACAGTAAAGGAGTACCCGCAAGCAAGAACATGATTTTCCAGCCGAACTGTGGTACCAGCCATGCGCCAAGCAAGGCAGATGTCATGCCTCCGATGGCATAGCCACTAAACATCAAGGCAACTAATGTACTGCGAATCCTTTTTGGTGCGTATTCCGTCATCAGGGCAACGACGTTTGGCATCACGCCCCCAATTCCGAGTCCGGCAAGAAAGCGTAAAATTCCGAATTCGACAGGTGATGTTGCAAAGGCACCGATAAACGTAAAACCACTAAAGATCGCGACACAGATCATGATGGTTTTTTTACGTCCCAGTTTATCGGACAAAGTGCCGAAACTCATCGCTCCAAACATCATACCGAACAAGGCGGTGCTGGCTAACATGCCTGCCTGTACTGCACTGAGTGCCCATTCCTGCATCAGTAGCGGTAAAGCCACGCCGTAAATTACCAGGTCATAACCGTCAAAAATAATGATCAGCAAACACCAGATCAGGACGCCCCAATGAAATGGCGTGAACTTTGCTTCATCAATCAGCGTATTTATATTCACTTTATTTGTAGACATCTCCACCTCCTAATTGTGAAGTTCAATTTATGAGATTCACAATGCAGAAGATGTGCATAAATGTCCAAAACTGAATAGGCATGCTTCTATACCTATAAAGTCTGCCTTAAAGAAAAGGCTTTATTTACTATGCCTTAATGATATTCATCCAAAAAATGAAACCTTCATTCAATATTAAAATATGGATTCGCTTTATTCCCTATAAGATCCAGACAGGTATTGATCTGAATTAAAATACAGCACGATCATATTTAATTGCTTCAAGATCATAGACCTGATAGACCGCATCAAACAGATACCGAATATATTCACTTTCATCCATATTACGAATAGCCATAAAAACCGGGCTGACCGCAAATTCATCTAATAAAGAGATAAAGTTTAAATGAGCCAGCCGAATATTCTGGGCACTTTCCGGCACAATACAGACACCCTCTCCAGCAGCCACAAAACCCAGCGCCAGTTGCAATTCACTGACTGCACGGATATTTTTCGGTTCCAGTCCATACTCGGAAAATATACCGCGCACCTGGGTAGAAAAATTCGCCTTACCATTATTCGGGTATAAAAAGAGTGGCTGATCTACCAGTTCAGCCAGATTCACGCCATCTCGTTGCGAAAGAAAATGGCTGGAATGTGCCGCGACCATCAGCCTTTCTTCACGCAGTAACACCCGTTTCACTGCCGGATCTGAAATCCTTAAACGTCCAAAACCGACATCAATCCGCCCTTCTTTAAGTGCCTGAATCTGCTCTGAAGTATTCATTTCAACCATCTCAATTTTGAGCTGGGGATGTTGCTGCTTAAATAGAAACACAATACGCGACAGTAAACCGAACAATAACGAGCCAACAAAACCAATGCTAATGGTGCGATCCGCGATACCAATCCGCTTGGTCATCGATTTGATTTCTTCCGCATTAGACAAAAGTTTAACCGCATGTTGATAGAAGAATTGACCTGCTTCTGTGGTCTTAAGCGGTCGGCTACCTCTTTCAAAGAGCTGAATATCCAGTTCCTGTTCCAGATTTTGTATCTGTCTGCTTAAAGGTGGTTGAGCAATAAACAGTTTTTCTGCCGCCTTGGTAAAACTTTGTTCTTCGACGACTGCGACGAAGTAACGCAAATGCCTGAGTTCCATATTATTGCATACCTTTAAAGTATAAAAAAATGCTAAATCGATCTTAGACCAATCAAAATTATTCTTTTAAGGTATATCAAGTCAAAACATTAAAGCAAGAATGTGAAGCGTAATCATGTATAAGTCAGTTGAAACCTTGCTGGTTCAAATACCGACGATCCGTCCTCACAAGATGGCTGTCGCAACCATGCAAACCCAGACACTGGTCCTGGTCAAAATCACCACCGAAGACGGCTATGTGGGTTGGGGCGAAGCCACCACTATTGGCGGTTTAGGCTACGGTGAAGAAAGCCCAGAAAGTGTCAAAGTGAATATTGAGACTTACTTTGCACCGCTTCTGAAAACATTATCAGGTTTGAATGTTGCACAGACATTACAAGCCATCAAAAAGAATATTAATGGTAACCGTTTTGCCAAGTGTGCCATTCAAACTGCGCTACTGGATATTCAGGCACAACGTTTGAACCAGCCACTGAGTGAAATTCTAGGTGGACGTTTACGTGACAGCGTACCAGTGCTGTGGGTCCTGGCATCTGGCAATACCGAGAAAGACATTGCTGAAGCCCAGAAAATGATTGCGGCCAAACGCCACAATATTTTCAAACTGAAAATTGGTTCTCGTCCAGTGGAACAGGATGTTGAACACGTGCTTGCCATTAAACAGGCATTAGGCAAAGACATTTCGATCCGTGTTGATGTGAACCGTGCCTGGACAGAGCTAGACGCGATTAAAGGCATTCAGTTACTCCAGGACGGCGGCATTGACCTGATTGAACAGCCATGTGCCATTGATAATCTGGATGCAATGCGACGTCTGACCCAGCGTTTTGATATCGCCATCATGGCGGATGAATCCTTGATGGGACCACAGTCTGCCTATCAGATTGCACGTCAGTATGGCTCATCAGTTTTTGCAGTCAAAGTCGCGCAATCCGGTGGCCTGATTGAAGGTTGTGAAGTTTCAAAAGTGGCACAGCTGGCAGGTATCGACCTGTATGGCGGCACCATGCTGGAAGGCCCGGTGGGCACGATCGCCTCTGCCCATGCATTCTCGACTTTTGAAAGTCTCGCTTATGGCACCGAACTGTTTGGCCCCCTGCTACTGACTGAAGATATTTTAAAAACCCCACTCCAGTATCAAAACTTTGAACTTGAGATTCCGAAAGGATCAGGTCTGGGTATTGAGTTGGATGAAAACAAAATTGACAACTTGCGTCGTCAATAATTCCAGGAGAATCCCATGCTTTTCCAAGTACGAATGGACGTCAATATTCCAAAAGATATGCCAGTTGAACAGGCCAATGAAATTAAGGCTGTCGAAAAAGCCTATTCACAGGATCTGCAACGTCAAGGTAAGTGGCGTCATATCTGGCGCATCACCGGACAGTATTCAAACATCAGTATTTTTGATGTTGAAAGCAATGAAGAGTTGCACAACCTGCTACAAGGCTTGCCGCTCTACCCGTATATGAACATCAAAGTTATGGCATTGAACCGCCATCCATCATCGATTCGGGATGATGACAAGTAATGAATAAATTCGGGAATGGAAATGAAAGAGTTTTCTTCCCCCCTTACACCTGAGGGTAATCCAAAAGGACTTGTGGCCAGCAAGATTTAGCCAGCCAAACGAATGCTAAAACATGCGCCACTAAAATATGAAAACATACTTTAGGAGCAATAGTATGAACCGCCAAGAAATTGATGCACTGGTTAAAAAAATGAATGTCGATACAGCGACAGGACCAGTTGATGAGCGTGTACAACAAGTTGTTGTACGTTTATTAGGTGATCTTTTCCAGGCTATTGAAGATCTTGATATTTCTCAGACTGAACTCTGGAAAGGTCTGGAATACTTTACTGATGCAGGTCAAGCCAATGAATTAGGCTTACTGGCTGCAGGTCTGGGTCTGGAACATTACTTAGACTTACGCGCGGATGAAGCAGATGCCAAAGCAGGCATTACTGGCGGTACACCACGTACCATCGAAGGCCCGCTGTATGTTGCAGGTGCTCCTGAGTCAGTTGGTTTTGCGCGTATGGATGACGGTTCTGAAGAGGGCAAAATTCCAACCCTGATTATTGAAGGCACAGTGACCGATACTGACGGCAACATCATTGAAGGTGCAAAAGTTGAAGTCTGGCATGCCAACAGCCTGGGCAACTACTCTTTCTTTGACAAGTCGCAATCTGACTTTAACCTGCGCCGTTCTATCTTTACCGATCAAGACGGTAAATATGTTGCCCTGACTACCATGCCGGTCGGTTATGGCTGTCCACCTGAAGGTACTACCCAGTTCGTACTGGACAAATTAGGTCGTCACGGTAACCGCCCATCTCATGTGCATTACTTCGTATCTGCACCGGGTTACCGAAAGTTAACCACACAGTTCAATATCGAAGGCGATCAATACCTGTGGGATGACTTTGCCTTCGCCACACGTGATGGTCTGGTCGCAACCGCTGTTGATGTGACCGATGAAGCTGAAATCGCACGCCGTGGTTTAAATGATCCATTCAAACATATCCAGTTCAATATTGAACTGGTGAAAGACCAGGCTGCAGCGCCAAGCACTGAAGTAGAACGTCGTCGCGCAAGCGCTTAATTCAAAATGGAATCGGGATGTCAGTCTGAGCAACATCCCGATGACTTCCCCTCCTTGGAAAGTCGGAGACTGGACATGCCTCGTATTCCTGTAATTAACACCAGCCATTTAGACCGTATTGATGAATTACTGGTCGATGATTTTGAATCTGGTGAATTTAAACTGCACCGTTCCGTATTTACTGATCAAGCCCTGTTTGATCTGGAAATGAAATACATCTTTGAAGGAAACTGGGTTTATCTGGCCCATGAGAGCCAGATTCCCAATAACAACGATTACTACACAACCCATATTGGCCGTCAGCCAATCATCATTGCACGTAACCGCAATGGCGAACTGAATGCCATGATCAATGCCTGCTCTCACCGCGGTGCACAACTGTGCCGTTATAAGCGTGGCAATAAAGCAACCTATACCTGCCCATTCCATGGCTGGACATTCAATAACTCGGGCAAGCTGTTAAAAGTGAAAGATCCGGCTGATGCAGGCTATTCAGATTGCTTTAACCAGGACGGTTCTCATGACCTGAAAAAAGTAGCCCGTTTTGAAAATTACAAAGGCTTCTTGTTTGGCAGCCTGAATCCGGATGTTCCTTCTCTGGAAGAATACCTGGGTGAAGCCACCAAGATCATCGACATGATCGTGGGTCAGTCTGAGCAAGGTCTGGAAGTTTTACGCGGTTCGTCGACTTATACCTATGAAGGTAACTGGAAGCTGACTGCAGAAAACGGTGCCGATGGTTATCACGTCTCTGCCGTGCACTGGAACTATGCTGCAACGACTCAGCAACGTAAGGAAAAAGAAGCTGGCGATAATATTCGTGCCATGAGCGCAGGTTCATGGGGCAAACAAGGCGGTGGTTCTTACGGCTTTGAACATGGTCACATGCTGCTTTGGACACAATGGGCCAACCCGGAAGACCGTCCAAACTTTGCCAAGAAAGATGAATATACCGAACGGTATGGTGAAGCCATGGCGAAATGGATGATCGAACGTTCACGTAACCTGTGTATCTATCCAAACGTTTACTTCATGGATCAGTTCGGCTCACAAATCCGTGTTCTGCGTCCAATCTCTGTCGATAAGACTGAAGTGACGATTTACTGTATCGGTCCTGTCGGTGAAGAGCCGGAAGCACGCACTCGCCGTATCCGTCAGTATGAAGATTTCTTTAATGCTTCTGGTATGGCTACCCCAGACGATCTGGAAGAATTCCGTGCCTGTCAGGCTGGTTATGCCGGGATCGCACTGGAATGGAACGACATGTGTCGCGGGTCTAAGCACTGGATTCAAGGGCCAGATGATGCAGCCAATGAAATTGGCCTGAAACCAAAACTGTCTGGTATTAAAACAGAAGATGAAGGCCTGTACCTGGCTCAGCACCAGTACTGGTTAGAGCTGATCAAAAAAGGCATTGCGACTGAAAAAGAAATTGCTGCAAGCACTGAAGGAGAAACCGCATGAGCGACATCACTTTAGAAAATATTGCACAGTTCCTGTATCAGGAAGCCCGCTTTTTAGATGATGAGCAATGGGATGACTGGTTACAGTGCTACGCCCCTACTGCTTCTTTCTGGATGCCTGCTTGGGATGATGATGACCGTCTGACTGAAGATCCACAGTCTGAAATCTCACTGATTTACTACCCAGACCGTCAGGGTCTTGAAGACCGTGTGTTCCGGATCAAGACAGAACGTTCATCTGCCACCATGCCGGATACCCGTACCAGCCACAACATCTGCAATATTGAAATTGTGGAACGTGATGGCGACAAGGTCACTGTACGTTTTAACTGGAATACCCTGAGTTTCCGCTACAAAACCAGTTACAGCTACTTCGGTATGTCTCGTTATGTAATCGATTTTTCAGGCGAAAAACCACAGATTTTAAGCAAATACGTGGTACTGAAAAACGATTACATCAACCAGGTTATCGACATTTATCACCTCTAAGACTGTCTCGACAGCCAGGTAAAACCCTTTAGCCAGATGGAAAATTGGCTGAAGGGTCCAGTTTCAAAGATTTATATAGGATATTCAGCCATGTCAAACCACAATGTTGCACTCCAATTTGAAGATGGCGTTACACGTTTTATTAGTGTTGCCCAAGGCGAAACCTTGTCCGATGCAGCTTACCGTCAAAAGATCAATATCCCTCTAGATTGCCGTGACGGTGCATGTGGAACGTGCCGCGCTTTTTGTGAATCAGGTGCGTATGACATGCCTGAAGAAATGTACATTGAAGATGCACTGACTCCAGAAGAAGCCGCAGAAGGTTTTATCCTGGCTTGCCAATGTAAACCGACTTCGGATGCCGTGTTCCAAATTCAGGCCTCCTCTGATGTCTGTAAAACCGAGATTCATGCATTTCAAGGTACGTTGGCCCGTGTAGAAAACCTGTCTGATTCCACCATTACTTTTGATATTCAACTCGATGATGGTCAACCAGATATCCATTTTCTGGCCGGACAATATGTCAATGTCGGCATTCCTGGCACCACTGAAACCCGTTCTTACTCATTCAGTTCCAAGCCGGGCAACCGTTTAACCGGCTTCGTGGTGCGCAATGTGCCGAACGGCAAAATGTCGAGCTTCCTCAGCGCTGACGCAAAAGCCGGTGACAAAATGACCTTTACCGGTCCGTTTGGTAGCTTCTACCTGCGCCCTGTGACCCGCCCTGTCTTGATGCTGGCGGGTGGTACAGGTATTGCACCATTCATGTCGATGTTGCAAGTGCTGGAAGAAAAAGGTTCAGAGCATCCAGTGCGTCTGGTATTTGGTGTGACCAATGATTTTGATCTGGTGGCCATTGAAAAACTGAATGAACTACAAGATAAATTCCCGTGGTTCGAATACCGTACTGTAGTGGCAAACCCGGAATCTGCACATGAACGTAAAGGTTATGTGACTGGTCATATTGAAAATGAATGGTTAAATGGTGGCGATGTCGACATCTATCTGTGTGGTCCAGTGCCAATGGTTGAAGCGGTTCGCGGCTGGCTGGATGCGGAAGGTGTTAAACCTGCCAGCTTCCTGTTTGAAAAATTCTCTGCCAACTAAGTTTAGAAGCCGGAGAACCTCATGAACTGTAACCCAAGATTTGAAAATAAAGTCGTGATCGTGACTGGTGCTGCGCAAGGCATCGGTCGCGGTGTCGCGATTCAGGTGGCGAGCGAAGGCGCTCAAGTTATCATGGCCGATCTTTCTCCCTATGTAGAAGAAGTATTGGCAGAGATTGAAGCCACAGGTGGCGATGCCATTACTGTAAAAGCCGATCTGGAAACTTATGCCGGTGCTCAATCTGTCGTTGAAAAAGCCTTAGATACCTATGGTCGTGTCGATGTACTGATCAATAACGTGGGTGGTGCCATCTGGATGAAACCTTTTGAAGAATTCTCTGAAGAAGAAATCATCAAGGAAGTGAACCGTTCGCTGTTTCCAACGCTGTGGTGCTGCCGTGCAGTTTTACCAGAAATGATTAAAAATCAGAAGGGTACCATTGTAAACGTATCTTCTATTGCCACACGCGGCATTAACCGTGTGCCATATTCGGCATCGAAAGGTGGCGTAAATGGCCTGACGGCTTCCCTTGCCTTTGAACATGCCAAAGATGGTATTCGCGTTAATGCAGTTGCAACGGGTGGCACCGAAGCACCTCCCCGTAAAGTACCGCGCAATGCCAATCCACTGACTGAATCTGAACAAGAATGGATGCAGCAAGTGGTAGATCAGACCATTGACCGTACGTTTATGGGTCGCTACGGCACAATTCAGGAGCAAGTAAATGCCATTCTATTCCTGGCTTCCGATGAATCATCTTATATGACAGGTACCGTAGTACCGGTCGGTGGTGGAGATCAAGGCTAGTCCTGATCATCACGATTTTTGACAGGCTCATGGTTCGACGCAAGGAGGCACATTACCAATGAACACCCTGTTTCAGACATTAAAAAATGACTGGTCAATTTCAGCGACTGTTGCAGGATTTCTAGCAGTGCTGATTTCCTATTCAGGACCACTGATCATTTTTTTCCAGGCAGCGCAGCAAGCCCAGGTTTCCCCAGACATGATGATTTCATGGATTTGGGGAATTTCTATTGGTGCGGCGCTCGCAGGTATCTTTTTATCGATTAAATACAAAATACCTGTTGTCACCGCCTGGTCTGCGCCCGGAACGGCACTATTGGTCACGCTGTTTCCCGATATTTCGCTCAATGAAGCGGTTGCGGCCTATATCACCTCTGCTGTGGTGATTTTTCTCATTGGGATTACCGGTTATTTCGACAAATTGCTGTCCTGGATTCCCCAGGAAGTCGCTGCCGGAATGATGGCCGGAATTTTACTGCAGTTTGGTTTAGGACTGTTCACCGCGACCGATACCATGCCCTATATCGTCTTTGGCATGCTGGCGGTGTTTTTGCTGGCCAAGCGTTTCAGTCCACGTTATGCCATGGTCTGGGTGCTGGTTGCCGGTGTGATTTTAAGCATGCTGCTGGGCAAGATTAATCCGGTCACGGCAGATTTCAGTCTGGCAATTCCGCAATTTATTGCACCGGAATGGACTTGGAGTTCCACCCTGAATCTGGCCCTCCCGCTTATTCTGGTCAGTCTGTCGGGCCAGTTTTTACCAGGAATGGCCATTATCAAGATCAGTGGATATGACATGCCTGCCAAGCCAATTATCAGTGCAACCAGTATTGCCTCGCTCGCAGTAGCCTGTGTGGGGGGGATTACTATTGTATTGGCCTCTATTACGGCCGCATTGTGTTTAGGCAAAGACGCGCACGAGCTGAAAGAAAAGCGTTATATCGCGGGTGTGGCGAACGGGCTTTTTTATATTTTAGGCGGCCTGTTTGCCGGCAGCATTGTCATGCTGTTTAGCCTGATGCCGAAGGAATTAATTGCAGCTTTGGCAGGACTGGCCTTACTCGGAGCAATTGCCACTAACATCTCTATGGCGATGGGCAAAGAGTCGCAACGTGATGCCGCACTGATCACCTTTTTAGCAACTGCTTCCGGCATGCATTTCTTGGGGCTGAGTTCAGTCTTTTGGGGGATTTGTATTGGCCTGGTAGCACATTTTCTGCTGTCACAGAAAGACCGTAATGCTGTTCCGGTTGCAACATCAGATTCAAAACGAATTTAAAGACATCCATTAGTTTAGGGTATGTAAGGACCAGATTATGATAGATAAAAGTTCATTATCATTGAAAGAAGCACTCTCCCAGATCAAGGATGGTTCTACCATTATGATCGGCGGATTTGGGACAGCGGGTCAGCCTGCTGAACTGATTGATGGTCTGATCGAATTGGGAATCAAGGATCTTATTATTGTCAATAATAATGCTGGTAATGGCGACTATGGTCTGGCGAAACTGCTTAAAGCGGGCGCTGTGCGTAAAATTATCTGCTCTTTCCCGCGTCAGTCTGATTCCTGGGTATTTGACGAACTCTATCGTGCAGGCAAGATCGAACTGGAACTGGTGCCGCAAGGTAATCTGGCTTGCCGTATTCAGGCAGCAGGTATGGGCTTAGGTCCAATCTATACCCCAACCGGTTTTGGTACCTTGCTGGCTGAAGGCAAACCAACCTTGAACTATGAAGGCAAAGATTTTGTCCTGGAAAATCCGATTAAAGCTGACTTTGCTTTAATTAAGGCCCATCAGGGCGACCGTTGGGGCAATCTGGTCTACCGTAAATCTGCCCGTAACTTTGGCCCGATTATGGCGATGGCAGCTGGTGTAACCATTGCACAGGTTTCTGAGGTGGTTGAACTGGGTGCACTGGATCCAGAGCACATCATTACCCCAGGAATTTTTGTTCAACACGTTGTTCAAGTTAAACCTGCACAGTAATCACGGATAAGGAGAAGATTCATGAGCTATAACAAACTGACCCGTGACCAGATCGCTGAACGTGTGGCACAAGACATTCCTGATGGTGCTTATGTGAACCTCGGTATTGGCCTGCCGACCAAGATTTCAAGCTACCTGCCAAGCGACAAAGACGTATTCCTGCACTCTGAAAATGGCCTGCTGGCTTTCGGTCCTCCTCCTGCTGAAGAAGACCGCGATCCTGAGCTGATTAATGCCGGTAAAGAATTCGTGACCTTGCTCGAAGGTGGTTCTTTCTTCCATCATGGGGATTCTTTTGCGATGATGCGCGGCGGACACTTAGATATCGCAGTTTTGGGTGCTTTCCAAGTCGCTGAAAATGGTGATCTGGCCAACTGGCATACCGGTGCACCCGATGCAATTCCTGCAGTCGGTGGCGCGATGGATCTGGCCGTCGGCGCCAAGAAAGTCTTTATCACTACTAATCACGTCACTAAAAAAGGCGAACCTAAGATTGTGGCTGAACTGACTTATCCTGCGACTGGCCTGAAATGTGTGGACCGCATCTATACTGACCTGTGTGTAATTGATGTGACACCTGAAGGGATGAAAGTGATTGAGAAAGTTGAAGGTCTGTCATTTGAAGAATTGCAGGCATTAACTGGTGCCAAACTGATTGATGCGACTCAATCAAATTAAGGGGAAGTCCCTCCTTTATTAAAGGAGGGATTTAGGGAGGATTTGAGGATTAAAACTACTTCATTAAATCCCTCCCAACCTCCCTTTAAAAAGGGAGGAGTTTTCTTCTTTTAAATATGTGAGCAAATACACAATGAAAAACGCATATATCATCGATGCCATTCGTACCCCATTCGGTCGCTATGCTGGTGGGCTGGCACCTGTTCGTGCTGATGATCTTGGCGCGATCCCGATTAAAGCCTTGATGGAACGCAACCCAAGTATCAACTGGGAAAAAGTTGATGACATTATCTACGGCTGTGCCAACCAGGCCGGTGAAGACAACCGCAACGTGGGTCGTATGTCAGCACTGCTTGCAAGTGTACCTTATCAAGTGCCAGCCACTACCATTAACCGTCTTTGCGGATCCTCCCTGGATGCAATAGCGATTGCGGCACGTGCCATTAAAGCCGGTGAAGCGAATCTGATTGTGGCTGGTGGTGTGGAATCCATGTCACGCGCCCCTTTTGTC
Source organism: Acinetobacter sp. YH12236 (assembly GCF_013417645.1). Taxonomy (NCBI): domain Bacteria; kingdom Pseudomonadati; phylum Pseudomonadota; class Gammaproteobacteria; order Moraxellales; family Moraxellaceae; genus Acinetobacter; species Acinetobacter sp. YH12236. Next base: position 38,112 of record NZ_VPDM01000003.1, on the reverse strand, counting down.
ATGGGTAAAGCAGAAACCGCTTATGGCCGTAGCCAGAAAATTGAAGACACCACCATGGGCTGGCGTTTTATCAACCCGAAACTGAAAGAACTGTATGGCGTGGAAACCATGCCGGAAACTGCTGAAAACGTGGCAGAACAGTTCAATATTAATCGTGAAGATCAAGACAAGTTTGCCCTGACCAGCCAGCAACGTACAGCAGCAGCACAAGCCAAAGGTTTCTTTGCCAAGGAAATCATTCCTGTGATGATTCCGCAGCGTAAAGGCGATCCGATCGTTGTCGATACTGATGAACATCCGCGTGCCTCTACCACAGCAGAAGCTCTGGCGAAACTGAAACCTGTGGTGAAAGCAGAGGGGACTGTAACGGCGGGTAATGCTTCTGGTATTAACGATGGTGCGGCTGCCCTGCTGATTGCATCTGATGAAGCTGTTGCTCAGCATGGCTTAAAACCACGTGCCAAAATTATTGGCTCAACCGTTGTAGGTGTTGAACCACGAATCATGGGTTTTGGTCCAGCACCTGCCATCAAGAAATTACTGGTACAAACCGGTCTGACTTTAGAGCAGATGGATGTGATTGAGCTGAATGAAGCTTTTGCTGCTCAGGCACTGGCATGTACCCGTGACTTGGGTATCGAAGACGGTTCAGAGAAAGTCAATCCAAATGGTGGTGCGATTGCTTTGGGTCATCCACTCGGTGCTTCAGGTGCGCGTTTAGTGACGACTGCACTCAACCAGCTGGAACACACCGGTGGTCAATATGCGCTATGTTCAATGTGTATCGGTGTCGGTCAAGGCATCGCGTTGATTATTGAACGTGTTTAATCCTCATTAAAAGTCCCCCTTCTTGCACTTCAGCTTAAAGCAATGCTTAAGCCTTGCTCAGGGGGATTTAGGGGGATTTATAAGATTAAGGACTTAAAAAAATGCCAACATTTACATCCAACGATGCCCAGATCAATTACCAGACTTTTGGTGATGCCAGCAAACCTGCCCTGGTTTTTTCTAACTCATTGGGTACCAAATTCAGCATGTGGCAGCCACAAATTGAATTTTTCCAGCAAGACTATTTTGTCGTGTGTTATGACACGCGTGGTCATGGGGCTTCTTCTGCACCGCAAGGTCCGTATAGCCTTGAACAGCTAGGTCAGGATATAGTGAATCTTCTGGATCATTTGAACATTGCAAAAGCAGCATTCTGTGGTATTTCTATGGGTGGCTTAACCGGTCAATGGTTAGCGATTCATAAGCCAGAACGTTTTAGCCAGGTGATTGTCTGCAATACTGCAGCCAAAATTGGCCAGGAACAGGCATGGCAAGACCGTGCTGCGCTTGTCCGTGAGCAAGGTCTTGCTCCGATTGCTGCAACTGCGGCATCACGCTGGTTTACCGATCCCTTTATCCAGAGCAACCCGGCAGTCGTTGCAGAACTTTCAAACGACCTTGGAGCTGGCAGCCCGGAAGGTTATGCAAGTTGCTGCGAAGCTTTGGCTAAGGCGGATTTACGTGAACAGATCAAAACGATTTCAGTGCCGGTACTGATTGTGGCCGGTCAGCAAGATCCAGTGACGACGGTTGCAGATGGACAAGCCATGCAGGCTGAAATTGCTCAAAGCCAGTTGTTTGAAATCAATGCTTCGCATATTTCCAATATTGAACAACCGGAAGCCTTTAATCAGGCCGTACAAACTTTTCTTGCTGCTTAATTCATTCTTATAAAAAAGCCACGATAATTCGTGGCTTTCTTTTATTCGAGTATTTGTTAAGCCCAGATCACCAGCATCGCTGCAATCACCACCAGTACCAAGCCCCAATGCTCGGCACGCGCCAGTTTTTCTTTAAAGAAATAAGCTGAAATCAGCAGACTGAACAGGATTTCGATTTGTCCCAAGGTTTTCACGATTGGCACGCTCATCATACTCATGGCGGTAAACCAGCCGAGGGATGCTATAAAGCTGCAGAAGCTGACTTTAAAGGTTAGACCTAAACGTTGCCACATGGCAACTAAGGTTTTTCGACTAAACAGGCTCAGGTAAATCAGCATACTGATGCACTGGAAACCAATCACCGAAATTAGTACCCATGAAGCGCGATGTACGGTTGGCAACATTGGTAGTTCCAGACTGGCTTCACGTACCAAGAGTGAAGTAATAGCAAAGCTCAAACCGCTGCCGATTCCGATGGCTAAAGTCTTGGTGGATAGGCCGGTGAGCTGATTGCCCTTACTCAGCAGGAATACCGCATAACCACCGATCAGCACCCCAATCCAGGCGAGTACAGACAGATGATCTGACAGGAAAATTACTCCAATAATGGCAGCCAGAATCGCTTCACTTTTTGCCAGTCCAATGCCAATCGCATAATTTTTCTGTTTAAACAGCTGCACCATCAAGGCAGTTGCCAGAATCTGGCTGATACCGGCAATCAGAATATAGATCCAATACTTCGGGGTAAAATGCACCACACTTTCTACCGGTTTGAAGTGGTATAAAGCTGCAATGTAAAGCCCGGCCAGCGGCAAGCCAAACAGGAAACGTGCCAGTGTCACGCCCCAAATATCGACAGTGGTACTGAGCTGCTTTTGAAAGGCATTTCGCCAGGCCTGCATAAATGCAGCCATTAAAGTAAAGAAAATCCAGCTGATTGCCATACCCTGATCATTAATACCGTAAAAGTGAATTAATTCTATGCCTTAGTACAATCTATGACTAATTAAAAATGAGATAATGGCTAATAGCTAAAAGTTTAATTTTCTAATTTAAAAATAATTAAAATTTATCAATTTGACAGGGATAAAATTGATTTCTCAGATTCCAACTATGCTAATAAATAAGAAAATAACTCCTGATCTTTGATTAACTTATAATAAACGGCTCTTCTATTTTAAGAGACTGAAGATGTTTCATCAGAATAAACTTTTTCCATTGGAATAAAGCGAATGCCATGTTCATGAGTAAGTTCACCTGTTTCTACAAAACCAAATTTTTTATAAATATTGAAGCCATATAAACTGGATTTGACTGTAATTTTTTGATGCCCTTGATTACGAATTTTTTCTTCTAAAAAATTCCACATTTGTCGTCCATATCCCTGCCCCTGATAAGCTGGATCCAGAAAAAAGTGCATGAAGTGTGCAGGTTCCATATAGGCCACCACGCCCACAATTTTTTGATTAATTTCTCCAACAAAATAATGAATATCAGCTCGATCAAAAATGGTCTGAAGAATTTTAGGTTGAAAACGCTTGCGTCCCTCTTCACTAGAAATCAAGACATCAACAAATGGGGTAATGACGTTCGCAATTGCTAGTGTGTCCTGAACAGTGGCTTTTCTTATCTTCATCATATTTTAATACCCCAAAAGCAGAACTATAAAATGAAAAATAATTTATTTTTCAGCATGATATATTTTTGAAAATTGAGTAAAATATATACCAATTAGGTCTTTTGAAAAACGCTATTCAATCAATTTTATTTTTAATAATTTTTGCTCTCTGATTTTTTATTATTTGCGTTATTCAGATTGGTTAAATTGATACTCTCGTTTTTATTTAAGAAAAAAATACATAGGTCAGTTCATCGGTTTTTTTATTTCTGTCAGCTTTTCTTCTATAAACAGTCACTAAACTATAATTTAATGAATAATCGATCACATGCATTTACAATTAATCAACATAGTGTTTTTTAAGAAATTTTTATGATGAATTTTTAAACAGGATAAAATTCCGCAATGCAAGATGAATATAAATTATAGATTGTCAGCAATCCATTGTAATTCTATTCATTTTGCAGGGAGTATCGATGAAGTATTTTGAATGTCCAGTTTGCGAACAGCAGATCTTTTTCGCCAAATTCGTATGTGATCACTGCCTTTCTCCTATCGGCTATATCGCATCCGAAAAAGAAATGACGACATTTAAAAAGCTGAATGCTCAGGAGTGGGTTCCCGTTGCCGAAAAGTATCAACATTCCCGTTATAAACCTTGTTATAACTATACCCATCATCAGGTATGTAACTGGATGATCCCCGTAGATGACGAGGAAGATTTTTGCGAATCCTGCCAGCTGACTCATGTAATTCCAAATCTGGAAAATGCCGAAAACATGATTTACTGGTATCGGCTTGAGGAAGCCAAACGCCGGTTTCTATATCTGACCCAACGTATGAACATTATGCCTCGTCCAAAACATTCGGATGATGATCCATTAGGTTTGCGTTTTGATTTTCTTCTTCCTGAAAAAGACAAGCCAGTACTTACCGGCCATGCCAATGGGGTGATTACCTTAAATGCCTTCGAGGCCGATGTGGTTTATCGGGAAACAACCCGGGTCAATATGGGTGAAAATTACAGGACATTATTAGGGCATTTTCGTCATGAAAGTGGGCATTTTTATTTTAATGTCATCCAGCATCTACATCCGGAATTACTCGATGAACTTCGCCATTATTTTGGAGATGAGCGGCAAAATTATAGTGAAGCACTAGAGAGGCACTATAATCAAGGTGCGCCTATCAACTGGCATGAAAAATATATTAGTCCCTATGCCACTGCACACCCGTGGGAAGATTGGGCTGAAACCTGGTCACATTATCTGCATATCATGGAAACACTGGAAACTGCATTTTATGCCGGTCTACGCGTGGAAGGTAATGGCCGAAATCTAGCCAGTATGGACTTTAAAGAATGCCCGATTGGTGGACAGGATTTTGAACATATCCTGGAAAACTGGGTCACCCTGACTTTTAATTTGAATGCCTTAAACCGCAGTATGGGTCTGGAAGATGCTTACCCCTTTAAGCTGACTGAAGCTGTGAAAGATAAACTGCGTTTCATTCATCGGCATATCTTGGATAAAGTCTTTAATAACCCACGTCTGATTCAGAACTAAAATATTTATCTAGTACAATAAATAAAGCCCGTGATTCACAGGCTTTATTTTGGGCTTATTTTAAGAAAGAGAACTAAGCAATTTTCATTGAACCGGTTTCTTCAAACTGGGCATGCCAGGACAAAGCTTCATTTAACAAATGCGGTGTTTGCCCACCATGCGCACAGGCGCGCTCAAAGTAATCATTCAGACTTTTACGATAATCGGGATGAGCACAAATATCGATAATCTTGCGGGCACGTTCACGTGGTGCCAATCCGCGCAGATCGGCCAAACCTTGCTCTGTTACCAGAATATCCACGTCATGGTCAGTATGATCTGTATGGCTCACCAGTGGAACCACAGACGAAATCGCACCACCTTTGGCATAGGATTTAGTCACAAAAATCGCAATATGTGCATGACGGGTAAAATCACCTGAGCCGCCAATACCATTCATCATCTTGGTGCCAGCGACATGGGTTGAATTCACATTCCCGTAAATATCAAACTCCAGTGCGGTATTGATTGCAATTATACCCAGACGGCGAATCAGCTCAGGGTTGTTGGAAAGTTCTTGCGGGCGTAAGACAATTTTATCTTTGTACTGATCAAAATTCTTCATCACCCGTGCCGCACATTCATCGCTCAGGGTCATGGAACAACCAGAAGCAAAGGTCATTTTTCCTGAATCGATAAGCTGGAAAGTACAGTCTTGCAGGACTTCAGAATACATTTCAAGATTATTGAAATTAGAATGTTCAAAACCTGCAAATACGGCATTTGCCACGGAACCTACTCCGGACTGCAGCGGCCCCAGATTTTCAGGTAATCGTCCTGCGGCGACTTCATTTTCAAAGAATTGAATTAAGTGGCTGGCAATCGCCAGTGTTTCTTCATCCGGCTCATCCATTGCGAAAGAAGTATCCGGAATCTCATTAATGACAATCGCAGCAATTTTTTCAGGTGCAACATGGATTCCGATTGTACCTATCTTGTCACTGGCTTGCGTCAAAGGAATCGGACCACGGTTTGGACGGGTTTTAGGCAAATAAATATCATGTACGCCTTCTAGCACCGGATTAACTGTTGTATCAATTTCAACAATGACCCGATCTGCCATTTCGATGAAATTCGCCGAGTTTCCACAAGAACCGGTCGGAATAATCTGGCCATCTTCAGTAATGGCCGTTGCGGCAATTATAGCTACATTAATCGCCGGCAGGTTTTTATGACGGATATTGTCTGCCAGTTCAGAAAGATGCTGATCGATATACATCACTTCACCATTATTGATGGCCTGACGTAAAGAAGGATCAGCCTGATAAGGATAACGGCGGGTTATAACGTTAGCTTCATTCAGTTTCCCATCAATCCGGTTCCCCAGACTTGCACCTGTCGCCAAGGTAATATGGATCGGATGCTGCCGGGCATATTCAGCCAATGCCAAAGGCACAGTTTTCGCTTCACCGGCGCCGCCAAAACCGCTCAAACCAATTACATCACCATCTTGAATCAATTGTAGTGCTTTTTCTACAGGTACTACTTTATCTTGTAATGCGAGCAAACGAATACGCTCTAAACCGTTCATAAAAATTCTCAAAAATTAAAAATAAAGAGACGCCTGCTCCTGGCGTACCAGAAGCATTGTGGTCTAATTCAAAAAATATTTAAGTTTGCTACTTTAAGCATATGATCATGCAATTATGAAAAGACTTAAATCAGTTCTACAGCAATCGCTGTTGCTTCCCCACCGCCAATACATAGTGCTGCAATGCCTTTCTTGCCACCAGTACGCTTTAAGGCATGAATCAAGCTCACAATAATTCGGGAACCGGAAGAACCTAGGGGATGACCAAGCGCACAGGCACCGCCATTGACGTTCACTTTTGCTGGATCAAGTTTAAAAGCATCTATTGCTAACATGGTCACCATGGCAAAAGCTTCATTGATTTCCCAAAGGTCAACCTCCTGAGCATCCCAACCCGTTTTTTTCAGGACTTTTTCAATCGCGCCCACTGGTGCAATGGTGAATTCTGATGGATGCTGCGAATGGCTGGCATAGGCCACAATATTAGCCAGCGGCTTTAAGTTACGCTGCGCGGCAATTTCACTAGAAGTCACAACCAGTGCCGAAGCACCATCAGAAATGGAGCTGGCATTTGCCGCAGTAATTGTTCCATCCTTTTTGAAAGCTGGACGTAAGGTTGGAATTTTGTCAGCCTTGGCATTTAAAGGCTGTTCATCCTGTTCTACCACGACATCGCCTTTACGGCTACTGACAGTGACCGGTACGATTTCATCTTTAAAGAAACCTTGCTGCACCGCTGTCACGGCTTTATTTAATGAGCCAATCGCATAGGCATCCTGCTGCTCACGGGTATAGCCCTTTTTATCTGCCATTTCCTGAGCAAGGATTCCCATCGACAGACCTGTTTCCGCATCTTCCAGACCTTCCTGGAACATGTGATCAGTCACTTTGCCATGCCCCATACGGAAACCGGCCCGTGCCTTGTCCATTAAATAGGGTGCGTTTGACATCGATTCCATACCACCTGCAACCACAATCTCTGCTGAACCGGCCTTGATTGCGTCTGCTGCTTGCATCACCGCCTTCATGCCTGAACCACAAATTTTATTAATCGTGGTCGCCCCGGTGGAATCCGGTAGACCCGCCTGACGCATGGCCTGACGTGCCGGACCCTGTTTTAAACCGGCAGGAAGAACGCAGCCCATAATCACTTCATCAATATCATTGGCTGCCAGACCTGCACGCGCTACCGCTTCCTTGATCGCTACAGCACCCAAATCTGGTGCCGTACAGCTTGAAAGTGAGCCTTGAAAACCGCCCATTGCGGTACGTACAGCTTCTACAATTACAATCATTCTAATCTCATCCTTTAACATCATTGTTATCAACACTGCAAAGTAATAGCTCTACAGTGTTCGTCCTTCGCAATATTTGCGGGTTTAGGCCTGTGCAGTGAAATATTCTTCTGGCAATTGCATCACCAGCTCCGCACCTGCCTGAATACGTTGAATTCTCGCACTCAAATCCGGGAGTACTTTAGCAATATAGTAATTTGCCAGTACCAGCTTGTTTTTGAAATAGCTTTCTTCTTTGGTAACCGCCGCTTTACTGATACGCGCATACATATAGACGAAGCTCAACAAACCTACCGCATGCAGATAATCAACAGCAATGGAGTTGGCGAAATCAGGATTCTGCTGAGACTGCTCAACAATAAAATTGGTAATATCTTCCAGTTGCTGACAGGTATCTAAGGTTGCCTTTTTAATCGTTAAGGCATCATCTAGACTTTGGGCAAATTCACGGATTTCTGCAATATACTCTGCAATATATGCACCTTTACATTTCGTAGTTTTACGGCCAATCAGGTCAATTGCCTGCACCCCATTGGTCCCCTCATAGATCTGTGAAATGCGCAGGTCACGGATACATTGTTCCATGCCCCATTCACGGATATAGCCATGACCACCGAAGCACATTTGTGCTTCAAGTGCAGCATCCAGTGCTTTATCGGTGAGGTAAGCTTTGGCAATAGGCGTTAATAAAGCCACACGATCAGTTGCTTTACGTACCGCCTCAGGGTCGGTGGAGTATTTGGTAATATCCAGCTGCTGGCCGACATAGACTGCGAAAGCACGAGAAGCTTCATTATTGGCACGCACATTCAGCAACATACGGCGTACATCGCCATGGACCAGAATTGAATCGGCTGGTTTTTCTGGTGATTTAGCACCGGTTGATGCACGGCCCTGTAAACGGTCGGTCGCATATTGTGCGGCATTCTGATAAGCAAATTCTGCCGCGCCAATGCCTTGAATCCCCATCGACAAACGTTCGTAGTTCATCATCACGAACATGCCCGCCAGACCTTCATTTTCATTACCCACCATATAGCCTTTGGCACCATCAAAGTTCATGACACAGGTTGCCGAGCCTTTAATACCCATCTTATGTTCGATCGAACCGGCAGCGACCGCATTGCGCTCACCGAGTGAACCATCGGCATTAACCAGGAATTTAGGGACAATAAACAGAGAAATACCGCGTGAACCTGCTGGCGCTTTTGGGGTTTTGGCCAGTACCAGGTGAATGATATTTTCACTCAGATCATGCTCACCGCTGGTAATGAAGATTTTGGTCCCGGTAATGTTGTATGAACCGTCTTGATTTGGTTCAGCCTTGGTTTTGATAATGCCCAGATCTGTCCCTGAATGCGGCTCAGTTAAACACATCGTGCCTGACCATTCACCCGTATAGAATTTTGGCAGATAGGTTTCTTTCTGTTCCTGCGAAGCACGGTCATTGATCGCCATGCCAGCTCCCACGGTTAACAGCGGGTAAAGCATGAAAGAGGGATTGGTACTCCAGATCATTTCGTCTGCAAGTACAGTCAGCATTTTTGGCATGCCCTGACCGCCCCATTCTTCAGGAGCACCCAAGCCTACCCAGCCACCTTCGGCAAACTGTCTGAACGCTTCTTTAAAGCCTGCAGGTGTTTTGACTTCACCATTACTAAACTGAGCACCACCTTCTTCATCTGCAGGGCGGTTCAGATCAAGAATCACATTCTTGGAAAACTTGGCCATCTCTTCCAGAATTGCATTTGCAGTTGCCATATCTAAATGTGCAAGATTTTCATTGTCTTGCCAAAATTGTTCGGCCTGAAACACATCATTTAAAATAAATTCCATGTCTTTTAGCGGCGCATTATAAATAGGCATTTTCACATTCCTTCACTGGTGATACTCAATCCTGTTACTGAGTATTTTTTCATTATGGATTCGAGAAAATATTTTGAGGCTTTTTGCTCGAATCCATGCATGTCATTCAAAAATCATCATGTCGAATTAATCTGGTGATGAATTCATTGACATAAATTAGCGATATAAAATTTAAAATCACAAACTTTATACCTTTGGTATTTACTGAATCCTTAAAACTTAAATCCATTAATGAATGAAAAATTTAAGCTGTTAAAATGACTCTGGCTTCACTTCGCTAAACCTTGTCTGGTCTGGGTTTAAAACGAAAATATGATTCAGCTTTATGCCCTAAAACCATAAATCAAATATATTGAAAATGGAATTTTATTTAGCAAAGTTGATCTCAAGGGTTCAATTTTCTTGACAATATTTTTAGCGCAGCTGTATATGACTTTTTTCTACAAGAAATGTTGAATAAATATACAAATTTAGATAAATATCACGACCTTAGTTTTATAGCTATACATGTGAAAATAGCATATTCTTAGTAGGTTCCTTTTCGAAAATGATGAGTCAAGAAGATGACGACTGTAAGACAGCAGAACTTCCTTCTTCGTAAAGAGAAGATCCTGAGCATGGCGGAAAGTCTACTGCTTGATAATAATCAGGACATCACCTTGAGTGAACTTGCTGAAGAACTAGACATCGCCAAAGGAACCATCTACAAGCATTTTAAAAGCAAGAACCAGTTATATTTAGAACTCATCATTCTGAATGAAAAAAGAATTCTGGCAATTTCCGATAAATATAATAACGATATTAAAAATTATGTTTCGCAATATATGCTTTATCACATGCTCAATTCAAACCGGACTATTTTGCTGCATGTTATTGAAGAGCGTTTAACCAATAATGAAAAAAACCTGAAAGAGTTATTTCAGGAACTCTATCGTATTCGTGAAGAACGGATTATCCGCATTAAAGATATGACCCATGATTATCTGGTATCTTTAGACAGTGCCATGTCAATCCGGGATTATTTATCTTATATCTGGACGGTCACTTACGGCGCTTCACTATTATTAAATTCGACCAGTTATCAAAAAGCGATTGGTTCGCGTGAACGCTTGATTAAACTGTATATTAATCAGGCATTGATGACGCCAGATAAAATATCTGCAGTTTCATAAAAAATGCCTAATCATGATTAGGCATTTTAAAATTATTTTTTAAATGGCAAATATCAAGCCATAGTTTCAGGCGGAAAGCCATCTTCAGTTAATGCCGCGATAATCTCAAATTCGCTTGCACTCGATTCAACTTCCACCATTTTGCTGACTACATCAACATTGACTTTAGCATTTTCATCCAGCTCCTGAATGGTTGCCGTCACACTACGCGCACAACCACCACAAGTCATATTTTCAATACGGAATTTCATCTTGATCTCCCTTTGATCAGTTTAAATTTGGGTTAAGCGAATTTTAATTCAAGCCTATTGATCTGCTTTGATAGCCGTATGGGCAGTTTTCCCATGTGACACACCCTGCTCAATCTGTTTCAGGATTTGGCAATCAGACTGCTCATCTCCAGCACACTGCGCAACCGATTGCTGCAAAATTTTCATCATGTTTTGCATGTCCGCAATTTTCTGTTGCAGTAACTCGATATGCTTTTGCGCCAACTGTTTGACATCACTGCTGTGTCTGGCATCGTTCTGCCACAGGCCGAGCAATTCTTTCATCTGTTCAGAAGAAAAACCCAGTTCACGCGCATGCTGAATAAAACTTAAAGTCTTGATGTCATCGTCACTATAGATACGATAACCCGAATCGCTACGTTTAGGATTGGGTAATAAACCGATATCTTCATAATAACGGATCATTTTGGCCGAGATCCCGGAGCGTTTCGCGGCCTGTCCAATATTCATTACACTGCCTCCTTCAACTGGATCGGCTGATAAGTCTTTAAACGAAGCGCATTGCTGACCACAAAAACTGAGGATAAGGCCATTGCACCTGCTGCAAACATCGGTGATAACAAAATACCGAAGAATGGATATAGTAGACCTGCAGCAATCGGAATCAAGGCAATATTATAAACAAAGGCCCAGAACAGGTTCTGTTTGATATTGCGCATGGTCGCCTGACTCAGGCCAATACCGGTTGCCACATGCTGTAAATTTCCAGACATCAGCACCACGTCTGCTGCTTCGATTGCGACATCCGTACCAGTTCCTATTGCCATTCCAACATCGGCCTGAGCCAAAGCAGGTGCATCATTAATCCCGTCACCGACAAAAGTGACGATGCCATGTTGCTGTTGGAGTTGGCGTACCGCATCGACTTTTTCATTAGGCAGAACTTCAGCAATGACATGATCAATCTTCAACTGTCTGGCAATGGCCTGTGCAGTATGCTGGTTATCACCGGTAATCATGGCAATCTTTAAGCCTTGATCATGTAAGGCCTGAATCGCACTATAGGTTGTGGCTTTAATCGGATCAGCCACAGCAATAATGGCAGCCAATTTTTGATCTATAGCGACATATAAAGGAGTACGTCCCTGTTCACCTAACTGTTGTGCTTTCTCTTTAAAAATATCGACACTTAAACCCAATTGCTGCATCAGGCGTTCTGCGCCAATATGAATTTGCTGACCTGAAACTTGAGCTTTCACGCCTGCACCAGTGATTGAATCAAAATCACTGACTTCAGGTAGTTGCAACTGTTGTGCTTTCGCAGCTTCCACAATCGCATGAGCAATGGGATGTTCGGATTTGGCTTCCACTGCTGCGACCATTTGCAATACTATTTGCTGCTCAAAACCAGATGTCACTGCAAAATCGGTTAGGGCTGGTTTCCCTTCAGTTAAGGTTCCGGTTTTATCCACCGCCACAACTCTGGTTTGCTGCAAGAGTTGCAATGCTTCGCCTTTACGGAACAAGATACCCAGCTCTGCTGCCCGGCCGGTGCCGACCATAATAGATGTTGGCGTAGCCAGGCCCATTGCACAAGGACAGGCAATAATCAGTACTGCAACAGCATTGACCAGTGCATAAGTCAGATTCGGTTCAGGACCCAACAGGAACCAGACAATAAAAGTCAAAGTCGCGAGCAGCATCACAGCCGGTACAAACCATAAGGTCACTTTATCGACTGCCGCCTGAATGGGAAGTTTTGCGCCTTGTGCCTGTTCCACCATATGAATAATCTGAGCTAGAACTGAATCTTGTCCGACTGCTGTCGCCTTGATCTGCAAGGTGCCATTCTGATTTACCGTTCCGCCAATCACCCGATCTCCAGCCTGTTTAGCCACGGCTAAAGGTTCACCGCTGATCATCGCTTCATCGATATAACTTTGACCAGAAATGACTTCACCATCAACTGCGACTTTCTCACCCGGACGAATCTCGATCAGCATGCCCTGCTGTACATCAGCAATTTTCAGATCAACCCAGGTTCCATTTTGCTGTACTCGAGCAGTTTTTGGCTGCAAGCCAACCAGATATTGAATCGCTTCAGAGGTTTTACCTTTGGCTCGAGCTTCCAGATAACGTCCCAGTAAGATCAAGGCAACAATCACAGCCGCCGCTTCGAAATACACATGTACAGTGCTTTGCGGCAATAATTGCGGAAAGAAAGTGGAAATACAGGAAAATCCATAAGCGGCTATTGTTCCCACGGCAACCAGAGAATTCATATCGGGTGCCAGTCGCAACAATGCCGGAATCCCATGCTGATAAAACCGCCGTCCTGGTATCAGCAAAACCAGAGTCGTCAGTACAAACTGGATATACCAGCTGTTTTGGGTACCTAGCGTATGTGCAATCCAGTGATGAAAAGCCGGAATCAGATGTGAACCCATTTCCAGAATAAACACCGGAACAGCCAGAATTAGTGCTAACCATAAGTCACGTTTTAGCTGTTCAGTTTCAGCGGTTTTCTTTTCCTGAAAAATCGTTTGAGCATCAATAGTCTGCGCATCTAATTTTTCATGGGCGTTATACCCCGCTTTTTTGACGGCAGCAATTAAAGCTGGAAGCTGACTACGCGGCGCCTTGACCCAAGCTGCTTCAGTGGCGAGATTGACGTGTGCTTCACTTACCTGATCGACTTTTAATAAAGCCTTTTCTACACGTGCCACACAGGAGGCACAGGTCATTCCTTCAATAGCCAGTTCAATTCGGTCGGTTTGAATATCAAAGCCAGCTTTTTGTACAGCCTTGATCAATTGAGAAACAGCGAGAGGATGAATTGCAGTGACGTGAGCTTTTTCGGTTGCCAGATTAACCTGCGCATCCAGTACCTGATCGACTTTTTTCAAGGCTTTTTCAACACGAGCTACACAAGAGGCACAGGTCATGCCTTCAATATTTAAATCAAACTGCTGGATCACGGCTTCAAAACCGGTTTTATTGATAGCATTGACGAGTTGCGATGCAGGAATAGGTTGTTCACTTTTTAAAAAAGCCTGTTCAGTGGAGAGATTGACGTTCGCTTCCACCACACCTTCAATTTTCTTTAAGGCTTTTTCCACACGTGCGACACAAGAGGCACAGGTCATTCCTGAAATCTGTACCTGCTGTTCGTACAACTGTGTGGTTGCTGGTGTATTCATTCTGCGCTCTCCATTCACCCATTCACTGCCTATGCTATAGCTTAAACATTACCATAATGGGAAGGTCAAGCTTCTGGTTTAAATTCTTGATCTTTCATTATATGAAGGCATAAAGTCCAATAAAAAAGCCCAAAGATGACTTCAGGCTTTTTCGAGATTTAGTGAAACTAATTTGTTAAATATTTACTCAGCAGAAATATCTTCAAAAAGAATTGAAGATAAATAGCGCTCACCACCATCTGGCAGAATCACCACGATATTTTTGCCTGCATTTTCAGGACGTGCAGCCAGTTGCGCAGCTGCAGCCATTGCAGCACCACTTGAAATACCCACCAAGATGCCTTCTTGAGTCGCAGTTTTACGTGCCCATTCCACTGCATCGCTACTGGTAATGGCAATCACTTCATCTACCAGATCCAGATCCAGGTTCTTTGGAATAAAGTTCGCGCCAATACCCTGAATTTTATGTGGTCCTGGAGTGAGTGTCTCACCACGTTTTGCCTGACCAATAATGGCAGATTCAGCAGGCTCTACAGCAACTGAATAAATCGGCTTGTTTTTCACTTTTTCAAAAAAGCGTGAAATACCGGTAATCGTACCGCCTGTACCTACACCCGCTACCAGAATATCGACATTACCTGCAGTCGCTTCCCAGATTTCAGGACCGGTCGTCTCTTCATGGATTTTTGGGTTAGCTGGATTTTCAAACTGTTGTGGCAGGTAATACAGTTCAGGATTTTCATTCACCAGACGTTGTGCTTCTTCCACCGCGCCTTTCATGCCTTTGGCTGGATCTGTCAGTACTAAATTAGCACCTAATGCTTTCACCACTTTACGGCGTTCAATACTCATGCTGGATGGCATGGTTAAGGTAATATCATAGCCTTTAGCCGCTGCTACAAATGCCAGCGCAATACCGGTATTACCACTGGTTGGCTCAACAATGTGCATGCCCGGCTTCAATTTACCTGACTTTTCTGCATCAGCAATCAAGGCTGCGCCAATACGGCATTTCACCGAAAATGCCGGGTTACGGCTTTCAATTTTCGCAAGTACAGTCGCTCCGCCTGAAATGGCACGATTGATACGAACCAGAGGGGTATTACCAATTGCCTCTGCATTATTGCTATAAACCGCGATACCTAAATTGGCAGGTGTTGGAAAAGCTGAATCTGTAGTCATTAGAATATCCTTGATGTTATTCGCCAAGATGTATTTACATGATACAAGCATTTTCCGGCTTTGTAGATGCCTGAAACAAGATGGAATCACGATAGCAGTTTGAAATGAAACATCTTCTTTTTAAAAAACCGGAACACGATAAAATTATCTTATATTTTAATTAGTAAATTATAACTATTCTTGATAACACAATTCATTAAAAACCATAGTAATTCACGCTTTCTATCCATCAATTCACGCTGTTCGAGTCGTATAATTCGCGGGCTGTAATTGTATAAATGGACATAGTAAATGAAAACCGATCTTGAAATTGCCGCGATGCGGGATTCAGCTCAACAGGTTGTCGGTATTTTAAAGTTAATGGCCAATACGGACCGACTGCTCATTTTATGTCATCTCTCCCAAAATGAACTGAATGTCTCTCAAATTGAAGAGATTACCGACATCAGACAGCCAACCCTGTCTCAGCAGCTCATGATTTTGCGTAAAAGCGATGCGGTAAATACCCGTCGAGACGGTAAACAGATCTATTATTCGATCAAAGACCAGAACCTGGTAGAAATGTTAAAAAAGCTTTATCAAATCTACTGTGTAAATCAAGCAGTCGCTTAAAGCTGCAATTTACCTCATTCGTCCTGTTTTATTTTAAAGCGATCTGCCTGATTTAAATTTTCTTTACTGAGAGTTTTAAGTCTTTTGCCTTGATCCTTTGTCCCCTCATTCATTTTTTAAAATGTGAATGATCACCTATTTATATCCTAAGACTTCTTAGCAGAATTTGTGCATAATATATCTATATTTGTGATTTAGACCTGTATATGCCAAATTTTAAGTCTAGACTGCTCAATAGACTCCCTGCCTGGTCATGGTTAAGTCAGTACAGCCCAGTGAAATTAAAATCAGATGTACTGGCTGCCCTGATTGTCGTCGCGATGCTGGTACCCCAAGGGATGGCCTATGCCATGCTGGCAGGTTTGCCACCGATTATGGGACTCTATGCCAGTATTCTACCAATGATCATTTATGCCTTATTGGGCGGCAGTACGACCTTATCGATTGGACCAGTAGCCATCATTTCCATGATGACCTTTGCCACACTGAATCCATTATTTGAAGTGGGTTCTCCGGTCTATATTGAAGCGGCAACTTTATTGGCATTGATGGTCGGCATTATTTCCCTGCTTTTAGGTGTATTCCGTTTCGGCTTTTTAATTCAGCTGATCAGCCATCCGGTCATTCAGAGTTTTATTATTGCTTCGGCTCTATTGATTGCTTTTGGTCAGTTCAAGTTTCTGGTGGATTTACCTTTAAAAGCCAATAATATTCCCGAGCTGGTGAAAAGCCTGATTGAATATTTACCACTTTTGCATCTCCCGAGTCTGATCTTTGGCCTGCTTTCTATCGGTTTACTGGTTTATCTGCCGAAACTATTAAAATCTCAAGCAGTACAAAGCCGGATCGGTTCGACTGATTTTCTGGTTCGAGCAGTTCCACTGATTCTGGTTTTTCTCGGTATTGCAGCCGTTCTGTTTTTAGACTTAAAAGTTCAAGGCATTAAAACGGTCGGTGAAATTCCTTCTGGCTTTCCGCCCTTGTCTTTCCCACACTGGAACTGGGAGCTGGTGATGACCTTATTACCGGGTGCCAGCATGATTGCCATGATCAGTTTTGTAGAATCTCTCTCTATTGCTCAGGCAACGGCGCTACAGCAGCGTAGCAATTTAAACAGTAACCAGGAATTAATTGCGCTCGGTGTAGCCAATATCAGTGCCGGAATCAGCTCCGCCTTTCCTGTAACCGGCAGCCTGTCACGTACGGTGGTTAATGCTGACGCTGGTGCCAAAACACCTTTGGCTGGTGTTTTGTCTTCTTTATTGATTGTCGTGGTTAGTCTGTTCTTTACCAGCTTTTTTGAGGATCTGCCGCTGACCATTCTGGCTGCAACCATTATTGTGTCTATCTGGAAACTGGTCAATTTCCAGCCTTTTGTCGATGCCTGGCGTTATTCCAAAGCTGACGGCATTGCCATGTGGATTACCTTTTTTGGCGTGGTATTACTGGATATCACCACTGGCTTGATTGTCGGGATTATTTCGACCTTTATTCTTATGCTATGGCGCATCAGCCGTCCTCATATTGCAGTCGTGGGTCTGGTCGAAGGCACCCAGCATTTCCGAAATATCCAGCGTCATCAGGTGATGACCTCTGATCGGGTTTTGTCTCTGCGTATAGATGAAAACCTAAGTTTTTTAAATGCACATACCTTAAAAGGTTATCTGATTAATCAGTTAAGTTTAAATGACAAGTTAGAGCATGTGATTTTGAACTGCTCCAGTATCAGTGCGATTGACTTGAGTGCTTTGGAAACGCTGGAAGAACTCAATGCTGAATTGTCTAAACTGAATATTCGACTGCACTTTGCAGAAGTGAAAGGCCCGGTATTCGACCGCTTGCAGGCCTCCAAACTAATGACACATTTGAGTGGACAGATTTATCTGACCCATTTTCAGGCAATTCAGGATCTGGCTCCGGAAATCTTCGAGAAGCCTCAGCATTATATGATTTAAGATTTTTCAATTCTTTGCATGATAAACATGCTGTCATGCAAAGAATTGAACTGAAATATAACTGGAAATGATTGATTTAAATTTTATATTCATCTAAAAAATAAAGATTAAAAACCGATCATTGAATCTGGCTATTTCTAAGAATTTTGTATGGAAATAATACGATCAAGATAAAAAATCATCTTAATTATTTATTAATTTTCAGATATTTAAATATTATCTAAAAATATATTTTAAGCGATCCTTAATTTAAGTATAAAATAACGCAAATTTTTTTCGCATTTAGCCCTCGTAATTTTCACAAGGCAACCTTATGTTTTCTGCCCTATCGCGTCTGAGTTTAGTCTCCCGAATCATCATCGCCATTATTCTAGGCGTTGGTGTGGCTCTGTTATTTCCTGAAGCTGCACCTTCCTTAAGCCTATTGGGCGATCTTTTTATTAAGGCACTAAAATCCGTCGCGCCAGTTCTGGTTTTCATTCTGGTTCTTGCATCAATCGCAAATTTCCAGGTTGGCCAGACCAATTCAACGATAAGACCTATTATGCTGATGTATGCTGTCGGCATGTTCCTGGCAGCACTAAGCGCTGTCATCGCCAGTATTTTATTTCCAAGCACATTATTTCTGGATATTGCAGCGCAAGGTGATTTACAGCCACCAGGCAGCCTAGGTGAAATTCTCAAAAATCTGGTGCTGAGCTTTGTAGCGAACCCGGTGGTTGCCATTGCTGAAGCGAATTTTATTGGAATTCTGGCATGGTCAATTGCGTTAGGAATTGCCTTCCGTCATGCATCACACACAACTAAAACCTGTTTAAATGACGCTGCCAATGCAATCAATTATGTAATTCGTCTGGTGATCAGCTTTGCGCCAGTGGGTATTTTTGGTCTGGTTGCCGTGACTTTTGCTGAAGCGGGCCTAGATACCTTGACCAGCTATGCGCATTTATTAGCTGTTCTGCTGGGTACCATGGTATTTGTAGCCTTGGTGATTAACCCGTTAATGGTCGGTTTCATTACCCGTCGTAATCCGTATCCACTGGTCTTTACCTGCTTACGTGAAAGTGGCATTACTGCGTTCTTTACCCGCAGTTCTGCTGCCAATATTCCAGTAAACCTGGACTTGGCAAAACGCTTAGGTGTGAAAGAGACTACTTCAAGCGTAGCGATTCCTTTAGGTGCAGCAATTAACATGGCCGGCGCATCAGTGACGATTACCGTGTTGTCTTTAGCTGCAGTAAATACTTTAGGTGTTAATGTTGACTTCACTACTATGCTAATTCTTTCTATCGTAGCGACTGTGTCTGCGTGTGGTGCTTCAGGTGTGGCTGGTGGTTCACTATTGCTAATTCCCGTGGCTTGTGGCCTGTTCGGGATTTCTTCAGATATCGCAATGCAAGTGGTGGCAATTGGTATGGTGATCAGTGTATTGCAGGACTCTACCGAGACTGCACTCAACTCATCTACCGATGTTTTATTTACAACAGCAGTAGACCGCGCTACAGATTGATTTTATATTGAAGAATCAAGATGTTTTTCTAATGATATTGCCATGCCATTACAGCGTTTACCATCGTGGGTTCAATTGGGTGCATTCTTCCTTGCGGTAAATGCCGGAATGATTAATGTATTAGGACTGGTGACCGTGTTGCATCAGTCCGTTTCACATATGACCGGTAACGTCAGTATGCTGGCGATGGCGCTGCTGGACTGGCAACCACGCCAGATTTTGTATCTGATTCTGGTTACGCTCTGTTATGTGATTGGCTCGATGTATAGCGGGCTGATTTTAGGAAATAGTCACTTTCGCTTGGGACGCCTGTATGGTTATCCTTTAAGCCTAGTGGCTTTTTTTATATTCATTTGCTGGCTGTTATTGCCCTATTTCCCGCGTTATGCCTTGTTATGGGCCTGTGTCGCGATGGGTGTACAAAATGCCATGGTCAGCCACTATAAAGGTGCGATTATCCGGACCACCCATTTGTCTGGTGTACTGACCGATTTAGGTCTGGCTATGGGCTATCGCCTGCGTGGTCTGGTAGTAGAATCTCGTAAAGTGATCCTGCATATGCTGATTCTGGCCGGCTTTTTGGTGGGTGGCATACTTGCCAGCTGGATTTATCCTTATTTAAAATTAAATGCATTCCTGGTCCCTACAGTGTTAAGCCTGCTGCTTAGCCTGACCTATTGGGTGATCTATTTACGTTATCGACATCAACACGACTAATTTCTGGAAATTCTCATGGTTAAAAATGCATTACAGGCACAATTGATAAAGGCAGGCTTGGTCGATAATAAAAAAGCCAACAAACTGTCTAAACAGGCTGTACATGAAAAACGCACAGGTGACAGTAAAGAAGCCGAAATCAAGGCCAAGATTGAACAGGACAAACAGGAAAAGCTGGCTAAAGACCAAGCCATTGAACAAGCGAAAAAAGCCCAGTTGCAGGAAAAAGGACTCAAAGCTGCCATCATGCAGATGATTAATCAGCATAAAATCCGCGATACGGATGGCGAAATTAGTTATCAGTTTATTGATGACAGCAAGATCAAGAAAGTTTATATCAACCAGCAGATTTATAATGCACTGGTCGCTGGCAGTCTGGTGATTGCACGTGAAAATGAGAGTTATGCCTTCCTGCCTAAAGCTCTGGCGGATCGCATCAATTCAAAAATGGAAGGCTTTATCATCGTGAATAATTCAGAGAAAAATGAAGAAACTACTGATGAAGAAGATCCATATGCAGCTTATGTGATTCCTGATGATTTAATGTGGTAAGCACATTTTCCTTAAAAGGAAAGCATAAATAAAAAACCGGCATATTTGCCGGTTTTTTTAATCTGTTTCATTAAGTCTATGTCAGCTTGCCTTTTGCATATTCTTGTTTTAATAGATAGCAAATTTCACTCAATTCAAATCCTATTTGGAAACTTAAGATTTCATATAACAGGCTTTAAATGAAAGCGCTAATAACTAAAATTTAGTCTGTAAATATTCAATAAATCCCTCAATTTTCTTAATCACGTATAAGCAGATATGCAAAGGACTCACGTTATTTTGCTGAGCTTTTTCTACCCTATACTTTGCTCTTTCTAAGAGTGCTATTACATAATGTATAGAGCTTTTAAGAATTTTTTCGTATCTTTTTTTGAATACAAGTAACAATCAATTTTTTCAAAAGATTCATCATTAACCACTATCTCTAATATAGTGTTATTAATTTCATGGCTTATTGATTGCTCAATATGTTCCAGTTCATAGGAATGTAAGCTTGTGCTATAACTATTTGAAGATTTTTCATTTTTAATGATTAAGATTATATGATTTTAATCCTAGCACTATCCCCTAAAAAAAGTAAGTATATAAAATGTAAAATAAACATTAAGTTATGTTGAACTAACATAATAAACGCTATACCAAATTCTTTAATTCACTCTGACCTTTTTTAATTTTTTAAAGTTTAAAAAGAAGCATAGGAATACCAAGTTAGGCTGTTCTATCGATTTTTCACATTTCCTAGCCATTAACCAATCAATTTTCATTGATCTATTTAATCTGAATTATCCTGAAGGAAAAAATAAATGCCTGAATAGTGATTAAGTTCGCCTCCTCTAAGAAAGATATGTTTTAAAAGGTTATCCAAGATTAAAAAATTGCGTTTAAACCTATAAACTCTAACAAATTTTTTGAGTTAAAGAGAAAGATCAGTTGGAACAGTTTAATTTTATTCAGAATATTCGAGATTGGGCCGATCAGTACCCATGGCTGGAAATGTTATCTTCACTGAGTATTGTGATTTTACTGGCCATCCTTGCCAATGTGTTTGCCAAACAGATTGTCGTACGCGGTATTCGTCAACTGATTTCCAAAATGCCCTTTGCCAATAATCAGATTTTTGCTGAACATAGTGTGATTCGCCGGATTTCCAATATTGTTCCGGCAATCGTGATCATGAACGGGATTACCACTGTCCCGCATTTATCCGATAAGGTGCAAACCTTTGTGCAAATGGGTGCTCAGGCGTTTATTTTCCTGACCATTGCTCTGGCACTCGGTGAGTTACTGAATATCTTTAACCTGATTTATCAGCGTAATCCCAAGTCACGCAACAAGCCGATTAAAGGTTATTTACAGCTGGTCAAGCTGATCATCTTCATTGTTTGTGGCTTGATGATTTTAGGCACTTTCCTGAAAAAAGATGTATTCACCTTGCTCGCTGGCTTTGGTGCGATGGCCGCTGTCCTGATGCTGGTCTTTCAAAATACGATTCTGTCACTGGTGGCTTCGGTTCAGATTTCATCTTATGACATGGTACGTATTGGTGACTGGATTGAAATGCCGACCCTAAATGCCGATGGTGATGTCATTGATATGTCATTACATACAGTGACTGTGCAGAACTTTGACAAGACTGTGACCACGATTCCGACCAATAAACTGGTGACTGATACCTTTAAAAACTGGCGCGGCATGCAGGAAGCGGGTGCCCGCCGGATCAAACGTTCAATTCATATTGATCAAACCAGCGTACATTTCATGACGGCTGAAGAACAGAACAAGCTGAAAAATTTTATCCTGCTGGATCAATATCTGAATACCAAATCAGAAGAACTAGAGAAGTTTAACCAGCAGCTCCAGCATCATTCACAATACAACCAGCGCCGTCTGACCAATTTAGGAACGTTCCGCGCTTATCTGGAATTTTATCTGCAACAGCATCCGGGTATTGCCAAAGATTTCTCATTGATGGTGCGTCAATTACAACCGACCAGCGAAGGTTTACCACTGGAAATTTATGCTTTCACCAATACAACAGTTTGGGCAGAGTATGAAAATATCCAGTCAGATATCATGGATCATATTCTGGCGATTATTCCGGAATTTGGCTTGAAGGTATATCAGGCGCCTTCTGGAAGTGATTTTAAGGAATCTTTTAACACGAGTTCTTCATCTCCGATTATCACTTAAACTAACCTCTCAACTTAAGCCCGAAATAATCTCTTATTTCGGGCTTTTTATTCAGTATTTAAAATGAATTCAATCTCTTATTTTTAGTCTTCATATTATTTGGTATAAATCTGGCATGAGTTTCTGCTCTGCAACCTAAAGTTTGATTTAGTTAAACATTTGTGGCAATTTCACTCAAATTCAGACTTCAAAAAGCAGAATCCTTTATAATTTCCGCAAAGAAAATACATGATAAGAGTACGTGAATGTTTCGATGGCTTGAACGGCTGGTAGATCCCTATCCCACCAAAAACCTGAATCAACCTTTACCCACCAGGTTTTTCCCCTTTGTCTGGCAGGCAGCTTATGGGGTACGCCGTTATTTGCTGATTCTAGTATTGTGTACCGCAGGTGCAGCCAGTTTTGAGGCCTTACTGTATTCAAAAATTGGTGATCTGGTGAACTGGTTGAGTCAAAGTCAGCCAGAGACTTTTTTAGATCAACATGCCAGCAACCTGACCTTATTGAGTATTATCTTGCTGGCCAATATCCTGTTTGCCAGTGCCCAGTCCCTGATCAAGCATCAGATTTTATACAGTAATTTCCCGATGCGTCTGCGTTGGCGCTTCCATAATTTATTGCTCAAACAGAGTTTGGACTTCTTCCATAATGATTTTGCCGGACGTTTATCGGCCAAAGTCATGCAAACGGCGCTGGCGATCCGGGAATTCTGGGTCATTTTGGGCGATATGTTGGCTTATGTGCTGATTTATTTCGTCACAATTAATATTGTTTTGGGTGCCATTTCACCCTTACTTATCTTGCCGCTTATGGTCTGGCTATTCTTGTTTATTTGTGCTGCTTGCTATTTCATTCCAAGACTAAGCAAGATTTCGTCCTTACAAGCGGATGCGCGTGCAGTCATGACCGGACGTGTGACTGATGCCTATACCAATATTCAGACCGTAAAATTGTTTGCGCATGCGGGTCGTGAAAGCCAGTATGCCAAATCCTCTATGCAGGAATTTATGGTTACGGTGTATAAGCAAATGCGGCTGGGCGCTCAATACGAAATCAGCATTCTGATGCTGAGCGTTGTGCTGTATGCAGGTGTGCTGGGAACTGCGATCTGGCTCTGGATGCAAGGTCAGGCGCAGCTCGGGATTATTGCAGCCACTACAGCAATGGTATTAAAGCTGAATAGTATTGCTGAGTTTATGATGTGGCAGACCTCTGCCCTGTTTGAAAATGTCGGTACCATTCAAGATGGGATGAAAACTCTGGGTCGTCGGATCAATATTCAAGACAAAGAAGATGCGAAAGAACTGGAACTGAAACACGGTGAGATTAAATTCGATAATGTCACTTTTGCCTATAATGAAAAACCGGTGATTGACCAGTTTAATCTGACCATTCGTCCGGGTGAAAAAATTGGCATCGTGGGGCGTTCTGGAGCTGGTAAATCGACCCTGATTCAATTGCTATTGCATTTCTATCATCTGAATCAGGGCCGTATTCTGATTGATGATCAGGATATTGCCGATGTCACTCAGGACAGTTTGCGTAAAAATATTGCGCTGGTCACTCAGGATACGTCTTTGCTGCATCGTACCGTAGCTGAAAATATCAAATACGGTCGTCCGGATGCAACTGATGAAGAGATGTTTGAAGCTGTACGCAAGGCCAAAGCAGAAGAATTTATTCCGAATCTGACTGATTTGCGTGGCCGTAGAGGCTATGACGCCTATGTAGGTGAACGTGGCGTGAAGCTTTCTGGTGGACAGCGCCAACGTATTGCCATTTCCCGGGTATTCTTGAAAGATGCGCCGATTCTGATTCTGGATGAAGCCACCAGTGCTCTGGATTCTGAGGTTGAAGCGGCTATTCAGAATAGTCTGGATGATTTGATGCAAGGTAAAACGGTTATTGCCATTGCGCATCGTCTTTCTACCATTGCGCAGATGGATCGTCTGATTGTGATGGATCAAGGTAAAATTGCCGAGCAAGGTACGCATGATGAACTGGTGGCCTTAAACGGAATCTATGCGCAGCTATGGCAGCGTCAAACCGGCGGGTTCTTGGTACAGCAACATGCCAAAACTGATAACTTACACGAAGCATAATCGCTCTATCCAGTAGTAGCTAAGCTCTACAACAGAAACCGAAGCATTCTATTTGAGTCACTTGAATAGCCATGCTTCGGTTTGCTTTTATGGGAATATCAACTATTCCACAAGCATTTTTAAATTCCAGATTATTCAAAAAACAGCCCTATTCTGAATTAATAGAAATCTGTAGGCTTTAAATTAAATCCCTAAAATATCTCTGGTTTACATTGATTTCCAACTTTAAGTTGAGCTACTCTGCTTTAAGTTGATTAAAATCTGCTTGTGGAAATTGCCACAGCTTTGTCCAACAATTTTTATCAAGAAAATGGCTTTTTCATGCCAATATGAAGTGAAAATAAAAAAATTTGAATGAGTGCAACGGATCGCGCATGAAAACAATAGCTCCACGCCAAGACCAAGGTATTCCAGGTGTATACGGTCTCTTGCTTCTCGATGTCATTTCCCGCTGGGGGTATAATAATGAGTCGCTTTTTAAGCCTTTTGGCCTGACCAGTGAACAGTTGGCAGATCCTGATTACCGTATTCCGACCCCTGTGGCCAATGAACTGGTCAAGCATGCCCTGAAGCTCACTGGTGAACCGACACTGGGTTATCACTTAGGTACCCAGATGCGGATTTCGATTCATGGCTTTATCGGTTATGCCATCATGACGGCGAATAATATTACCGAAGCTCTGGTGCTAGCGAACCGATTCATTCAGTTACGTTTACCCTTCCTGCAGCTATTTTTCTCGACCTTTGGCGCTAAGGCAACCGTACAGTTGCAAACTGATATTCAGCTGGAACCGCTTCGCACCGAAATTTCAATTGCCCTGATGATTGGCCTGATCAGTATGGCCAAAGCCATTACCGGGGTTAACGATGCAACCGGTGAAATCGACTTTGATTTCAAAAAACCGGAAGGTTTTGAGCGCTTCATGGCGAAATTTCCTACGCATCAGTTCCGTTTTGAACAGCCGCATTTAATTTTAAGCTTTGATAAAAGCTACCTGATGAACAAGTTGGTACACGCTGATCCAATTGCTAGCCAGATTGCGATTAACCAGTGTGAAGCTGAATTATCGGCACTTGGTGAACGGCACCGGATTGCCATGCGGGTACGGGATATTCTGACTCATTCCGAACAGCATTATCTGAGTATTGAAAGCGTAGCTGAACGGCTGCATATGTCGGATCGAACCTTAAAGCGTCAGTTGGCCGCTGAAGGTACTTCTTTTTCAACGCTGGTGGATGAAGTGCGCTACCGGCATGCCACTTCCTTATTATCCCGTACAGACTTTACTCTGGAGCAGATCGCTGATGAACTTGGCTATAGTGATGTGGCCAATTTTAGTCGGGCGTTTAAGCGCTGGAGTGGTCGTAGCCCGAGCAACTGGCGTAAAGATCCTTATTTATAAGCACGGATAAACCTTTTGTTTTGGCCAAAAAGAATGTATAAAACATATCAAAAATGATCTTAAGATTTTTAGGGAGTTATCAATGAATCATCCTTCAGAATTAAAGTACGCAAGTACGCATGAATGGGTACGCATTGAGGGTGATCTTGTTGTGACCGGTATTTCCGACCATGCACAGGATGCATTAGGTGATCTGGTTTATGTAGAAGCACCAGATCTTGACTCACATATTACTGCGGGCGAACAGGCTGGCGTGGTTGAATCAGTGAAAACTGCTTCTGATATTCATGCACCTGTCTCTGGTACAGTGGTTGAAATCAATGCTGCGCTTGAAGATGATCCTGACTTCATTAATGATGACCCGTATGGCAAAGGCTGGATCTATAAAATCAAACCGGACAATATGGCAGATGTAGAAAAGCTATTGTCTAATACAGAATATGAAGCTGGCCTATAAGCTACTTTGATTTAGTATGGAAAAATAAGAATCAGCCTGCGGGCTGATTTTTTTACGCATTGAAAACTTCGTATTTAAAGCTCACCATCAAATACAATGTATTTATATCGGAATTTTATTGTATTTTTCACACATTTTTCTTAAAGTCTTTGCTGTACCTGCTATCACTCGCATCAGATAGCTCAGGCTGCTTTATAAAAATAATATTCATGCTCATCGCAGCATTTCCCTATAGATCAATTTAGGAAAATTATGAAATCCAATCTATTGCTTTTATGGACCAAGCCTTTTGTGCTGTGTCTGGCCAATAACCTGTTTTTATTTATTTTCTATTTTGCACAAACCACGATTTTACCGATTTATATCCTGAAAGAATTAGGTGGAAACTTAGCCCAAGCTGGTCTGGCCATGACCTTGTTCATGATTTCAGCGATTGCTGTACGACCATTTAGCGGCCTGATTATTGAGAAATTGGGTATCCGTAAAACCTTGATTGTTTCTGGAATCTTTTTCAGTCTATTTTCCCTAGCCTACTTGCTTGCCGATCAGCTGACGACCTTATTTATCATCCGTTTTTTGCATGGGATCTGGTTTAGTATTTTGACTACCGTCTGTGTTCCTGTGGTGAATCAGTTTATTCCAGAGCAGCGTAAAGGCGAAGGCATGGGCTATTACGTTATGTCAGTCAATCTGGGTATTGTTCTAGGACCATTGATTGGCTTAAGTCTGATTGAATACTGGTCTTATTTTCAGATCACAACATTGCTGATTGCATTAGTTTTTATCGGATTTGCTTTCTGCTTAATGATTCCGGTCAAGGAGACTGAGAACATCATTCAAACTATTCCTGAGAAAAAAGGACTGGCGTTGTCTGATGTTGTAGAAAAGAAAGCGCTGCCTGTTGCTGTTCTGGCTGCTCTGATTTCCTTCTCTTACGCCAGCATCATGTCTTTTATTGCGCCTTTTGCTGCCAGTAAAAATCTGATGGCTTATGCCAGTTTATTCTTTGTTGTATTTGCCATTTCCATGATGAGTTTGCGTCCAATTACCGGAAAAATTTATGATCGTAAAGGCCCACAATATGTAATTTATCCTGCGCTCTTAGTATTTAGTTTAGGACTTTTTTTACTCAGTCAGATTCAGACTTTGTGGGGATTCTTACTGGCTGCGGTATTGATTGGTGTCGGTTTTGGCAGCGCACAACCTTGCATTCAAACACTGGCCATTCAACGTGCACCGAAACACCGGATTGGTTATGCTACTTCGACCTTTTATACCTTCTATGATGTAGGAATTGCGGTCGGTTCGCTACTGATTGGGGCGCTTATTGCGACTTATAGTTATCAGTTCGCCTTTATTCTCTGTAGTTTACTCACCTTATGCAGTATTGTTTACTTTAAACTGGTCGTTCAAGTTAAGACTGCCTAATACAAGTTAATATCTAAATATAATAAAAAAACAGGCAGATGAACTGCCTGTTTTAATTCTGACACGAAGATGTATTTATTCAGATGCTGAAGTATTTTCCTGTTCTTTTTCTTCAGCTTTCGGTTCTTGCATCATCGTGAATTGTGTTGCTTCTCCAGCAGCAGGATTATCCTGGCGGTTGCTTTTCAGCTTGATCTGTAAACGTAATTCATTAGTCGAATCAGCATTACGCAATGCTTCCTCATAAGAAATCGCACCCTCGTTATACAGGTCAAATAAGGCCTGATCGAAAGTCTGCATGCCCAGTTCACGAGATTTGCCCATAATGGCTTTCAGCTCATGAAACTCACCTTTTAGAATCAGATCAGAAATCAAAGGTGTATTTAACATGATTTCAATTGCAGCCCGACGCCCTTTTCCATCCTGAGTACGAATCAGACGCTGGGAAATAATCGCCTTCATATTCGAAGATAAATCCATTAATAACTGATTACGGCGTTCTTCCGGGAAGAAGTTAATAATCCGGTCCAAAGTCTGGTTAGCATTATTGGAATGCAGTGTACCCAGACATAAATGTCCGGTTTCAGCAAAGGCAATTGCGTGTTCCATGGTTTCGGTATCCCGAATCTCACCGATCAGAATTACATCGGGGGCCTGACGCAAGGTATTTTTCAGCGCATTGTGCCAGGAATGGCAATCGACTCCAACTTCACGGTGAGTAATCATGGATTTCTTGTGTTTATGTACATATTCCACCGGATCTTCCACGGTAATGATATGCCCCGCCGAATTTTCATTGCGGTAGTCAATCATCGCTGCCAGAGAGGTCGATTTACCTGAACCCGTTCCTCCTACAACCAGTACCAGACCGCGTTTTTCCATAATCACGTGTTTCAATGATTCTGGTAATTTCAGTTTCTGGAAATTTGGAATTTCTGCCGTAATGGTCCGGATTACCATCCCGACCTGAAGCTGTTGTACAAAAACATTTACCCGGAAGCGCGATACACCCGGTACAGTAATCGCGAAGTTACATTCTAGTTCAGCTTCAAACTCTTGACGCTGTTTATCATTCATCAAGCTATAAGCAAACAGTTTGGTTTTTTCAGCAGTAAGAATTTGTTGTCCAAAGGGCTTCATTAAGCCCTGATGTTTAATACTCGGTGGAAAATCTGCGGTAATAAATAAGTCTGAGCCCCCATATTCCACTACTTTGGTCAGCATGTGATGCATGAATTTTTTTGCTTCGTCCAACAGTTCTGCCGTGAACATTCTCTTCCCCTGGAAATACACAATTACATGAATTTAAATGCTTGATTCATGCCAATATCATTTGATTTTTATTGTGCAGCGTTTTTTTTAAAGCCTCAAACAGATTTGATTTATAAAGAAAATATTTTTGGAATATTATGTGATGAAGTTCAACAAAATATCAATTAACTAGGCAAAATTTGCATTTTAAAAACTACTTCATTTTAAAAGAATATTACGATGAACAAGATCATATTCAGGATAAATGCAAGATGGTGAAACTGAATTCACCAGGTAAGTAAGGATAAAATTAAAAAATTAGATAGGTGGCTGAAAGCTGCCTTGCTTAAAAGCCACCATTAAAGAAGATTTATGACTCAGTTCTATTGAGCTGAATAGTAATCTGTTTATTAAAAAAAAGATTAATCAGGAGAAAGTACACGCGATCTGGACTGTTCCAGAAGTGAAATCTGTGCATTTTCTGCCTGTAAAACAGGATTAATACGACTGCTCTTCAGCTTGATTTGCAAACGTAATTCATTGCTGGAGTCTGCATTACGCAAGGCTTCTTCATAAGAAATAATGCCTTGGTTATATAAATCAAATAATGCCTGATCAAAGGTTTGCATGCCCAGTTCCCGCGAACGAGCCATAATCGTTTTAAGTTCATGGAATTCACCTTTACGAATCAGGTCAGAAACTAAAGGGGTATTTTGCAGAATTTCTACCGCAGCCCGACGACCTTTACCATCTTCAGTGCGAATTAGCCGCTGAGAAATCACGGCTTTGATATTAGCTGATAAATCTAGCAGTAACTGATTACGGCGTTCTTCTGGAAAGAAGTTAATAATCCGGTCCAGTGCCTGATCGGCATTATTAGAATGGAGTGTTGCAAGACATAAATGGCCAGATTCAGCAAAGGCAATTGCATGCTCCATACTGTCTGTATCCCTGATTTCGCCAATCACGATAACGTCAGGTGCCTGCCGCATGGTATTAATCAGTGCATTGTGCCAGGAAACGCAATCTACACCAATTTCACGCTGGGTGATCATCGAGTTTTTATGCTGATAGACATATTCCACCGGGTCTTCGATCGTAATAATATGCCCTTCAGTATGCGTATTACGATAATCAATCATGGCTGCCAATGTAGTCGATTTCCCGACACCCGTTGCACCAACTACCAGCACCAAACCACGTTTCTGCATGATGACCTGTTGCAATGAAGCTGGTAAGCCTAACTGCTCAAAGCTTGGAATATCTGTCGTAATGACCCGAATCACCATGCCTACATTGTGCTGTTGCTGGAAGACATTAACCCGGAAACGCGACACGCCCGGGATGCTAATACTAAAATTGCATTCCATCACCGATTCAAATTCCTGAATCTGTCGCTCGTTCATCAAGGCATAAGCAAACAAACGGGTCTTATCGGCTGTGAGTTTCTGCTGGCCAAACGGTTTCATTAACCCTTGCTGTTTGATACTGGGCGGGAAATCAGCTGTAATAAAAAGATCGGAACCACCATATTCCACGACTTTGGTCAGCATATGGTGCATAAATTTACGTGCTTCATCGAGTAATTCAGTTGTATACATAGCAAGCTTCCCGGGATCATTACTCATCCGCTGTTTAAAAACAGTATCAGGCTGACCTCTAATAATTATTGTTATTGTTATTGTTTATTTTTTTAAATTAATTATTTTTTATGAATTTTTTAAAATCGTTTTAATACTCATTGTTTTAATTTTCAAAATATCGAATTGTTGCTTTCAGCATTTAGAAAAATACTTCTGAACAACCATATCCGATCATAATATCTTTCCTCAACGAATTGAGGAAAGATAAGATCGTGAGTTTAAGCGCTACGCTTTAAACTTTCGCATCGCAGTGAATCAGCCATATTTAACAATAATTGCTCGGTTTTTGTCCAGCCCAGACATCCATCAGTCACTGACTGGCCGTAAACCATATCTTCAGAGATTTTCTGATTGCCATCGACCAGATGACTTTCGAGCATTACACCCCGCACATTGCTGTGCAAACGTTCAGCGACGATCTGCTCCAGCACTTCAGGTTGTAGCATTGGGTTTTTTGAACTATTGCCATGACTGCAATCAATAACCAGGGCCGGCAAATCGGTTGAGTGTTTCGCTTTAATTTTTTCAATTTCAGACAACTGGTAGTTCGGACCACTATTTGAACCACGCAGGATCAAATGTGCTTTTGGATTCCCTTTTGAGCTCAGGATACACGGCAGACCCGATTGGCTCATGCCCATGAACTGATGTGGATTGGAAGCTGACTGAATAGCATCAAGAGCAATTTGAATCGAACCATCTGTCCCATTTTTGAAACCGATGCTGTACGGCATATGGCTGGAAATTTCACGGTGAATTTGTGATTCACTGGTACGCGCGCCAATCGCACCCCAGGCCAATAGATCATCGAAATACGCCGTTGCCATTGGACTTAAGATCTCTGAGGCAATCGGCAGGCTCATGCCAATCAGTTTTAGGTACAGTGCACGAGATTTTTCCAGACCCAATTGCATATTGGATGAGCCATCGAGTTCTGGGTCATACAGGAAGCCTTTCCAGCCTA
The DNA here is from genome assembly GCF_013417645.1 of Acinetobacter sp. YH12236. Classification (NCBI taxonomy): domain Bacteria; kingdom Pseudomonadati; phylum Pseudomonadota; class Gammaproteobacteria; order Moraxellales; family Moraxellaceae; genus Acinetobacter; species Acinetobacter sp. YH12236. The sequence continues at coordinate 5,921 of NZ_VPDM01000003.1, read as the reverse complement.
CGGTGGTACGTGGTTTTTCAATATAGGCCCGCATAACCAGGAAAATTTGATCAGAAACCTGTTCCTGAAGCTGTTTTAATTTTTCTGCATATTCCAGTGCGGAAGCTTCATCATGAATGGAACATGGTCCGGTAATCACCATTAAACGGTGATCTTTACCCTCTAAAATATTTTGAATAATTTGACGCTGTTCAGCGACTTGTACAGCCAATTGCGGAGACAGTGGCAATTGCTGCTTAAGCTGCTGTGGTAAAGCTAAAATGGTTTCTGTTTGATGTTGTTGTGATGTATGTGCAATATTCATGACTTTAAATCCTGGGACTGGCAATCAGTCCAAACTTTTATTTGAGCGTTATGGGTCTAATCGAAGATGTCGAAAGCGTCATTAGCTGGCTAAAGTAAGACCAATAAAAGTTGCTAAAGTATGAATAGTTAAAGTTTGTCATGGCTGTCTCCAAAAAATTGTTAAATCACATGCATAAAAAAACCTGATCAGGGTTGCCGATCAGGTATTAACTGGTGGGCAACCTTTTTATTGCCCAAACGCATTCAGGCAATTATCTAAACTGCCAGAAATAAAAATAAGCGTTTGAAATGATAGGTTGCTTTAACATGTTTATGTCTTTCATAAAAATGTGAATCTGAAATTAAAATACGCGCTCTATCCAGTTTTGACAAGTAGTAAATATAAAAAAATATTTATCAGTATTTATACTTTTACTTATCGCCCTAGAATTCTAACCTTTCAGATATTAATAATGGACAAAGTCGTGACGGTCAGCAGACTTTGCCCATTTCCTTAAAACCAAGAGCATATTAGATCTTGGTTTTGGCATTTGCAATTAACGGGTTACGCGATTCCATGCATCACGTACTGCAAATTTTGCCTGTTCCCAGTTCAGACGTGACTGGCCTTTTACTTGCTCCCATTTTACTTTCAGATCGCTTTCTACGTCTTCAAAACGGGTATTAGCATCATATGCCCCACGGTTTTCATAACCGACACGATAGGCCGCATCATAGTCACGATCGTAATCTAAATCGCTATACGTGGTACGGGCATCTGAATAATAAGGGGTTTCAACAGCATTATCTCGCCAGAAAGCTGCTTCTTCAGTCGGGTTCACAGCTTCGCCTACGCCTTTACCTGCGAGACCACCGACCACTGCCCCCACAACACCGCCTACTGCTGCACCAACAGGACCGCCTGCTGCACCGACCGCTGCACCTGCAGCTGCACCACCGGCGGCACCTACGCCTGTACCAATAGGATGTGCACCTGGCTCGCCGCTAATTGGATCGGCATTTAAATCATCACGGACATCTTTAGGAGAATTTTTAATACGATCAAATCTATCATTCGACATAGAGCTTATCCTTATTCTTTAAAATGATTCTTAAACATGGTTTTAATCGCGTCTATCGATACGCTTCTATTCACTATAAGCATCTGGCATGTAATGACCTTAGAAGCCTTGTGTTTTTTAGGTAAAGCTCTGTGGTGCTTTGATAGGCAAATGTATCTGATATATTTTAATTATTAAAATAAAAGGCCGGTGTTTACCGGCCTTTATGAAGTTTAAATCGCTAAATCATTTTAATCAAAATGAATCACGCTACGGATCGATTTGCCTTCATGCATCAGATCAAAGGCTTCATTGATCTGTTCTAATGGCATCTTATGTGTCACAAATGGTTCTAACTGAATTTCACCTTTCATGGCCTGTTCAACCATGCCCGGTAATTGAGAACGGCCTTTAACACCACCAAATGCCGTACCCATCCATTTACGGCCTGTGACTAGCTGGAATGGACGAGTTGAGATTTCTTTACCTGCACCTGCTACGCCAATAATCACAGACTGACCCCAGCCACGGTGTGCACATTCTAGTGCTGAACGCATTACGTCGACATTACCAATACATTCAAAAGAGTGGTCTACGCCCCAACCGGTCATTTCCACAATCACTTGCTGAATTGGCTTATCATAGTCTTTTGGATTCACAAAATCAGTAGCGCCAAACTGTTTAGCCAGTTCGAATTTATCTGGATTGGTATCCACGGCAATAATACGGCCGGCTTTGGCTTGGCGAGCACCTTGTACAACTGCAAGACCAATACCGCCTAAGCCAAATACAGCGACGCTATCGCCTTCCTGTACTTTAGCAGTGTTATGTACTGCACCAATACCGGTAGTCACGCCACAGCCCAATAAACACACTTGCTCATGGTTAGCTTCAGGGTTAATTTTCGCCAGAGAAACTTCTGCAACGACTGTATATTCAGAGAACGTTGAACAGCCCATATAATGATAAATCGGCTGGCCATTATAAGAAAAACGGGTAGTTCCATCTGGCATTACACCTTTACCCTGAGTCGCACGAACCGCTACACACAGGTTGGTCTTACCCGATTTACAGAACAGACATTCACCACATTCTGCTGTGTAAAGTGGAATCACATGATCACCCGGTTTCAGACTCGTCACGCCTTCACCTACCTCAACGACCACACCCGCGCCTTCATGGCCTAAAATGGCTGGAAATACGCCTTCCGGATCATCACCAGACAAGGTAAATGCATCGGTATGACATACGCCAGTATGGCTAATTTTTACCAGTACTTCACCTGCTTTTGGTGGAGCAACATCTACTTCCACAATTTCTAATGGCTGACCTGGGCCAAATGCAACCGCTGCACGTGATTTCATGTAAAACGATCCTTTTATTACTGATTTACAGATGGTTAACAGTAACCTCTTTCTATTCGGAGATTCAACCATTAACATCACAAGTTGAGGAATAAAACCCCTATAACTAATGGAACATCAATGACTAAGCCCTCGTCAATTACATGTTTAAGTATTTTTGTTTTTAGCCTGACTATTTCTGGCTGTGAATTAGCTCCCAATACAGCAAAAGAAGAAGCTATTACTCCAGTACAATCGACCCACTGGATCAGAGAGGAACAACTGCCACAGATTCAGGAAGGGAAAACGGCTTATCTGCCTTTATATGACGGTTTTATGAGTATGGCGGCAAGGTTATATCTGATTAATCAAGCCAAATACCATCTCGACCTGCAATATTACATCTGGAAAGATGACTATATTGGCAACATGATCCTCTCCCAATTATTAAAAGCCGCAGACCGTGGGGTGAAGGTTCGGGTTCAGATTGATGACCAGAACGGGACTCAACTGGATGATAAGTTGCTGGCCTTAGCCCAGCATCCTAATTTCGAAGTCCGACTATTTAATCCTTATAAATTCCGTCAATTGCGTGCCCTGGATTACGGATTCCGTATGAAATATATTAATCCGCGTATGCATAACAAACTGATTATTGCGGATGGTACGGCAGCGGTCACAGGTGGTCGGAATATCAGTAGTGAATATTTTGATGCCAGTAAGGATTTTCAGTTTAGCGATGTTGATATTTTCTTTGCCGGAAAGCCAGCACACGATGCGAATCAAACCTTTATCAAATTCTGGAACGATGATCTAAGCTATGATATCCGACAAGTTCTAAATGATTCGGGTAATCCACAACTTTTAAAACGACTAAGAACTGAATTTAAAGAAGATGAAGTCGATAAAAATGAATTGAAACGCCGAGTCGGTATTGCGGAGCAGCAGATTGATGAACAACTGAGAAAGCGCCCGATCAAATGGGGAAATGCCTATTTTGTTGCCGATGCCCCTTCCAAGGTTCGTCGTAGCGCCCAGAATGGCGATTATATTTATACCCATATGCTGGAACTCATGGGTGAACCCAAAGACCACCTGGAATTGGTTTCTTCTTATTTCATTCCTACTCAGGAAGGTGCGGATTATTTAAGTAAACGTTCCCAACAGGGTGTCAAAATCAGAATTTTAACCAATTCTTTCCAAGCAAATGATGTTGCTTTGGTTCATGCCTATTATCAGCAATACCGTAAACAGCTGCTCAAGAATGGAATCGAGCTCTGGGAATTCAAACCTTATATTGAACGGCCAAAACGGACCTGGTATGAAATTATGACCGGTAATATTATTCCGGCCAAAAATAAGAACAGTTCCAGTTTACATGCCAAATTCTTTGATCTGGATGGCATGGTATTTATTGGTTCCTTTAACTTTGATCCACGCTCTGCCTATTTAAACACTGAAGTCGGTCTGGTGATTGAATCCGATCAACTTCAAGATGAAATTACTAAGTCCTTAAACCAGTATTTACCCAGAATGGCTTATCAACTGAAGTTAGATAAAGAGGGTGAGATCATTTGGCTGGAACACCAAAAAAATGGTTCAGTCATTCAGCATAATCATGACCCTGAAACGACACAGTTCCAGCGTTATATGATGAATCTGGCAACAAAATTCCCGGGAGAATGGTTAATGTAATGACAGATACATTGCAATAAAATTACATTTAATGTGATTTTTCCTTAATTGATAGTTGGCTTTGGATATTTTAAATCTTTATTGGTGATAAGCTGAACAATATAAAATTGACTAAATCTCTAAATCGGGTTTTTATACTTATATTTTTCAGCTTATTTCTTATATATTAATCAGATCAATACCTACAAAGGTTTTACCTATTCCGTTGATTGCTCTAAAATTACACTTTTCCAGTATTTTGCGAATTTTCGCTTTCCACTCCCATGCAATTTTTTGATTTAAGTCGTCAGTTTAAACTCAGTGATATTCTCACCCCTGTTAAGACCTTGCAGGATCTGTCTCAACAAGAATGGTTTTTAGCCAAAATACGGGTTGAACATGACTGCCTGTCTGATTCGGACTTGGTCGAAGGTCAGGTCGTACTTAAATCTAATCAGAATATCCAGGTCGAACTGGAATGGCTGATTCAGGATACCGGTTATGAATTACAGGTGCTATTCAAAGGTGTTGAAACCGAAGCTTCTGAAGAAACACTGGTGATGGTTAAAGGCGCGCAACTGGTCGATGAACAACAGCAACTGATTTCTGCACAAGCTTTAAGTTTATGGATTGACGGGACATTACTCCCGATGTTGCCGAATATCCGCAAAGAAATTAAAGCGCGCTTAAACCTGTGGGATTATGTGGAATATGATGGTTAATTCATTTTTCCATTTCTAAAATTTGAAAGAGCCATATCGGCTCTTTTTCGTTTACAGGGAATTTACCTAATATATTTAATTGGTTAAATTGCCCTTGCCTGAATATTTTTATGGCAATGCCTATTTTAGACATACAGATTAAGCTTGATTAAAATAATAAAGAGAAAACATCATGATTTCCCCTTCTGAATGGCAAAATATCCGTCAAGTTGTTGCAGATGCGCAGCGTGCAGCAATGCATTGTTCGATCGCAACCGTCAATCCCCAAGGCTTTCCTAGTATTACTCCGATCGGAACTGTCTTTCTGGATCAGCAGTCTAGTACAGGTTTCTTTTTTGATACTTACTCCACCACCTTCTCTGAAAATTTACAGCATCAGCCACTTGCCTGCATTCAGGCTGTGAATAGCAGCAAACTGTTCTGGTTAAGTTCCATGTTCAAGGGAAAATTTAAGCATTATCCCGGTGTACGTTTATATGCAGAGATTGGCTCTTTACGTCCTGCAACAGCGGAAGAGATTGAGAAAGTTGAATCTCGTATCTCTACATTAAAATGGAGTAAAGGTAGCAAACTGATCTGGTCCAGCTTTCATCATGTTCGGGATATTAAAGTTAAGGATTCTCGCTGGGTCGAATATCCCAATATGCAGGTAGAAAATACTTAAATACTTTCTAAAAATAAGCTTATTTCATAAATATACTTAATATTTAACCTGAGTTCGATATAAAAAAAGAGTAGAAAAAAAGCCCTGTTTTTGTAACATATTGGTTCTCAAGACAAAATGTTATAAAACAAGGCTTCTCAATGGATCATATTACCGAATTATTTTGTATTTT